>CAZZVE010000012.1:0-20817 GCA_964657325.1 uncultured Ktedonobacterales bacterium | reverse complement strand
GATAAGCCTTCTAAAAAATTGTTCTAAAGTTATCCTCGGTATTAAAAAATGTGGACAACTTGTCCACACGCAATGTGGATAAATTACATCGAAGCGATATATTACCTTAATAATGTGGAAAACTTATCCACATGTAATGTGGATAAACAGTAGATATGTTACAGTACCACTGTTATGATGTGGAAATGGGGATAACTTGTGGACAATTTTGTGGATAAAATGTATCGTTTCGATACATTAAGCTGGTGATGTGGACAATGTGTGGATAAAAAATGTGGATAATGTGCATCGAAGCGATATATTACCTTAATAATGTGGAAAACTTATCCACATTACATGTGGATAAACAGTAGATATGTTACAGTACCACTGTTACGATGTGGAAATGGGGATAACTTGTGGACAAACTATGTGGAAAAGAGGATAACGTAAAGAGCTATTGTGGAAAAGAGGATAACTTGTGGATAACAATGTGGACAAGTTGCATCGAAGCGATGCATCGAGACGATAGTGTGTATACTATGTGGATAACAATGTGGACAAGTTGCATCGAAGCGATATATAAGTATATTAATGTGGATAAGTTTTCCACATTACGTGTGGATAAACGATAAGAACATTACAGTACCACTGTTATATATAAATCGTAGGAGTCTAATTCTATTACACCTTCGTAACAATTGATTCTGTTGGCAGATGTGATGGAACGTTTCAACATCCTCTATCCTGATCAATTGCTACGAGGGTGTAATAGAATTAGACCTCAACGGGTATTTTCGTATTCGTATACATCGCTAAAATTTGTATGCCTGCTTATTCATCCAGCTTTTTGTTGAATAGCGGACCGTCTGGTTTTTGTTAAGCGTTGCTCCTCGTAAAATGCGTACCAGTGTTCGTCAATCCATGTAGTGCAGTTAGAGAGAGCACCGCCAAGTCCACGCTGCTCAAGTTCCTTATCAACGATATTATTGGCGTGTGGGTGTTCAAATAATTGGGGCAGAGGTGAGCCAAAACCGTGTGTATAGTGGACTAGCTCGTGCGCGATGGTTGTAACCAGCACACAATCAGGCACATCCTTGAGTTGTAGTAGCGAATTAATGCCAATAAATGAACGTGTGCTATCAAGTGACATACGGATAAGACCCAAACGGCTCTTCCAGGGACGACAGTAGGCAATCTGCACCTCGTTTGCACGAGGAACATCAAAAAAATAGTGTTGCCAGATAGAAGTAAGATATATAGTGAGATCACGTGTTGCGCAAAACATAATAGGTGACGGTGTAGCAGTAGACAGTGACATAAAAGGACTCCTTACAGATGGATAAAGTATTGTGAGTCCAGTATACCGAAGAGGTCATAATAGAAGTTTTAGTCTTCCATTAGATGAAGATACGCATATTTTTCCCGTATCTGTTTTGCTTTTTTGAGCCATTCCGTTGCTTCTTCTTTATTCCCAAGTGCCCATAGGGTGAGTACAAAACTCTTTGCACCTGCTCCTACTTCAAGATGCATTGGCCCTAATGTCTTCTCACGAATAGCTAACGCTCTTCTAAAAAGTGGCTCAGCTCTCTCAAACTGTTTGCGATTGCTATACAGTTTCGCAAGGCTATTGAGCGTTTGAGCTACATCGGGATGTTCGTCTCCAAATGCTTTTTCGCGGATTGCCAATGCTTGAATGTAGTAGCACTCAGCATCCTTGTACGCTGTTTGTATGAAAGAGAGGCAGGCCATTCCATGGAGCGTTTGAGCCACGTCAGGATGCTCTACGCCCAGGATGCTCTGACGGACTTCAAGTGCCTGCTTGTATAATTCGCTAGCCAGCCCATAGCGACGTTGTGCAACATAGACATCAGCAAGCATATTTACTGTACTGGCAACATCGAGATGCTTGAAGCCAAACGCCTGCTCACGAATGTTTAATACCTCTTGTAAGAGTTGCTCGGCCTGTTCATACTTGCCACATAGTACATAAAACTGAGCGCGTGTATACAAAACACGAGCTGCGCTTGCATGTTTGAGTCCAACAGTTTGTACAAGAATAGCCTGTGCTGAATCCAACAGTATTTCAACCTGATCGTGTCTTCCCTGAGCCATACACAAGGTTGCCCAATCATTGAAGCTTGCTGCAAGAGCAGGATGAAGTGGTTGCAGAGTGAGTTCTAAGTGCACGCGTTCTCGTTGCAAGTACACCTCTGCTACATCATAATTGCCCAGCATAATGGCGAGGCGTGCTAGTGCTCCTAATGTACCTCCCATAAAAGGATGTTGTGGTTCCGGTAGTCGCTCCCAGATGCTGAGTGCATGGAGAAAATACGATTTCGCCAGGGGATATTTGCCCAACGTAAAGTAGACGAGTCCCAGCCCATTGAAATTACATGCGACACACGGATGTAACAAGTTCACATTTTGCTCTTTGATAGAAAGTGATTGTAGAAACAACTGCTCTGCATCATCGTATTTTCCTTGTTTATAGCAGAGTTCAGCCAGTTTAAGGCGCACTGTAGCAACATGTTGATGCGCTGGGCCGAGTACACGTTCAGCGTGAGAAAGTTCTTTTTGTAGCTGTACTTTTGCTTCTCCATAGATACCATGAGTGCGATGTCGCCAAAAAGCAGTACGAAGATCAGTTGCTATCTCCTTTGGCTCTGGTATACGCTGATGTATTGCTATGGCTCTAACAAGCAAGCTTTCGGCTCTATCATAATGTGCTTGTATGCGAAAATAAAGTCCTGCTTGATACAGAAGCCGTGCTGCCTCTACTGAAAGCACATTGTACTGTGTAATCAACGTAAGGCAAGCCTGGACGTGGGGTAGAGCTTGCTGACATCGATGCCAATGCTGCACCTCTTCGATATCAGGAAACGCTGCATTGACTGCTCGTATCGTGCGTACCACCCACTCATAACGAATCTTTTCGCTCATCCAATCTTGCAACACAACCTGTACGAGTGGATGGAGAGACAGCAATTTAGTTTCAGAAGTGCGGTTAACCAGTGAGAACTTGCGCAACAACGCAATCGCGGTGTCTAATGCCAGGGGATCACTTGCAACTGGTTGGAGAACAGTTCCTAGCTCAGGAGCAGCATAACGAATCAGCTCTTCTGGAATCGCACTCGAATCGAGGAAGGCGCAGAAACAAAGGAGTTCGAGTGCCGCTGGGCCAATCGAACGTATTTGAGCGAGTTTTTCAAATGAATGAACAAACGTTGTTCTCACTGATGCCGAATGGTCCGCACCCAAACCACCACGCATGCTGAGTAGCTTCGCACGGCTAGTACTATAACGACAAAGATAATCGTCAAGGCTACATCCGGTTTCTTCTATATATGCGCCAGCCTGATCGAGTGCCAGAGGATGATCGCCTAGTAATGTCGCAAGCTCATTCGCTCTTTTTCTATCAATCGGCTGTGCTTCTGGAAGCAGCGCGTCTTGTGACAACTTCTTGACACGCCGTAGGAGAAATAGTACAGCTTCATCTCGTGCCATGTGACAGAGATTTATGCGTTGTGCCATTGAACCCGTCGTCTGAGTCCGAGTGGTAAGCAGGATGTGTCCACGTACATTTGATGGTACGAGTGTATGTAGTAACGTAAGGTCTTCATCGTTATCGAGAATGAGCAGCCAGCGTGTATGTCCTTTTAACCATGACTTTATAGCGTCAACAACTCGCTCTCCCTTCTCCTTTGTAGGAAGCTGAAGTTGTGGAGCAATAGTATTCCAATCCTCGCGTAACACCTCACGCTTATCGCCACGTAACCACAGAATAACGCTATAGTCACGATGGTGACGATACGCATATTCTATCGCTATCTGAGTTTTGCCACTTCCAGCCAAACCGCTCATTGCTTGCACAAGTGTCGTTGCCTTGCCCGAATGAAAATTCTCATGAAGCAGTGTAAGAACGGACTCTCGACCAGTGAAAAAAGCGTTGCGTCGATAGGGAACATTCCAAATGACAGAGGAGTCCTGTGGGGGTGTCGCTACTGCCGAAGGGGTATGTATGTCATCAACGGGCGGAATCACAGTATGTCCAGTCAATACCTGTACCGTGCGATGATCCTGTTCTTCTTGCTGGCTTGCCTCCTCTAATGCTTGCGCAAAGTCACGTATTGTTGTGAAACGTCTTTTGGGGTCTTTTGACAATGCCCGTTGTACCACAGCTTCTATTCCGGGTGAGAGAAGTGGTACATGGTCGCGCATTGGTGGAGGAGTGTTTTGAGCGTGCTGTATAGTCACTTCTATGAGTGTCCCATTAAAAGGACGCATTCCACAAAGCATTTCATAGACAATGACACCTAGCGAATATTGATCACTGGCGAAGCACGGTTTGCCTTTACTCTGTTCAGGAGCAGTGTATGCAATAGTGCCAACACCCAAGTTTCTTTGTGATTGTTGATTCTGTGTGCTTTGTGCTACGGTTGCAAGGCCAAAATCACTGAGTAGTACATTGTTCTGCTTATCTAATAGTATATTTTCAGGCTTCACGTCGCGGTGAATAGTTTTATTATCATGGGCATATTGAAGTGCTTCAGCGACTTGTTTGACATAAGGAAGCATTGTATCTGGAGAAAGTTTGGTACCTTTACTATAGCGTTGACGGAGCGTGCCATTGGGAGCAAAATCCATGACAAGATAGGGAGTACTTGTGCTATCCTGTATACCAAAATCGAGGACCGATATGATATTTGGGTGTTTCAAAGCGGCAATTGTGCGTGCCTCGTTAGAAAAGCTTTCCATTTCGTCATTTGTTAAACGCATCGGCAGAACTTTAATTGCGGCTTGACGTTTAAGATAGATATGCTCGCCCAGATAGACCTCCGCAAAACCACCACTGCCCAACCTGTAGAGTAAACGATAATTTCCTAAATGCTGTCCTACGCGGTCATTCATGTCCTTGACCTCAAATACCCTAGTAGAGAAAACTGCGCCTTTTGGGTCCCACATGAAGATACTGCATTATGCTTACAAAAGCAAGAGTATTATACATAAAAGGTACTATTGTAGGGACCGATGTATCGCGTCCTCTTAACGGTTGATTGCGCGGAGGACGCGATACATCGGTCCCTACTTAATAGAGGATGCTCAAATAGGCCCAGCTAATGATGCCGCGTGGGTAAAAATGCCCTCCCCAATCACTGTTATCGTCGTGAAAACCATCGCTAAAGGTTTTGGCGAAGCTGACGTTATAGGTATAAGCTGCCTCTGTTATATTCAGTTGCGCACAAGAGGAGCAACCATTTTTTGTATAGACGAGATCGGCTACAATGCCTGAAAGCATCACTTTACTGAACCATTCGTAGCGTAAACAATGTCCTGCGTCACATTGCTGACCATGGGCAGCTGTTGAAGTCAGTACGATCATAGTAGGTGATGAGAGTGTATCAGCCGCCAAATCCGCTGGATATTGTTGGGCAAGGTCATGGAGCAACGTCTGACTCATGGTGCCATCTTGTCCAATGAGATGCAGGTACAATAAGCCCTCGCCCAACATAATGGTACGTCCAGAGCAATTGCTGAATGTGGTATTGTCCGCGATAGGCAGGAAGCCATGTGTATTGTATTCCTGCACCATCGCGCCTTCAATCTTTGTAGCTGCCCCGTTCCAAAGAGGACCATTCGTATTCCCTTGCACCAAGCCATCAAGATATGCTGTGGCGCGGTAGCCTGTTGCCTCTTTCAAGCCTTGATAATATTGGTTGCCTGCACCAGCACCACTATTATGTAGACAATCACTCGCGGCGTCATAAGTTGTGTTTGTGTCTTGAGCGTTATAGGCAATGCCTGTTGTGGGATCGCCCACGTTGAGATTGTGACGCATCGCGGCATCGACAAGTCCAATAGCTCCATGCAGTAGGTTGCTATCCCCCGTAGTATACTCATAATAGGCAAGCAATAGCGCAACATTATCATTCTCTTCCGTTGGCATAGGGATACCTGTTTTGGTATAAGGAGGGGCGTAACAGGTTGCCCGAATCGTAGGTATACCATGTCCCGGTGCAACACATTGACCATTGCTTGCCACATCTCCACCTTGATCGTGCTGAAAATAGGTGCCGAAGGTGTTGCTGGTCACGTTTTTAAGAACTGTCTCCATTGCAGACTTGAAAAACCACGGGATACGTGTAATCTCGAAATAGCCGTACTCATGCATGACATCGACCGTACTCAAGAAGCCGTAGGTTCCCTCATAGACTGACGCATCATAACCACCACCTGCACATGCCGAACGTGCTGTTAGCCAACTACTTGCTTTATAACTGCGTAGCGTATTTCCTAGTAGCCAGCGTTGTCCAGGTGTAAGCGCGTTATTATGAATCAGATAGTTTTCCATCGTTTGCGCTTGTGCGAGCAAGTTATCATGCGTCGAGAGATTATCAACCGCGAAATCGACCACATCCTGTTCTGAAGACCATTCGTGTGTAGCATACAAACTCTCATTTTGACAACCTGCTGGTAACATCGTATTGGCGAAAAGCTGCTGACTCGGATTCCATCCTCCCAAAAGAAGATAGGCTGTGCTACTTTGACCTGCCGCTACGTTGTATGTCCATGTGAGACCCGCGCGATCACTACTGCTGGTGTTGCATGACCAGTGTTGTGAGTCGCCCGCGAGAAAGAGTGTGCCACCTGTGACATCGGCTTTTGGGTCGTAGGAGAGGAGCGAGACAGGAGTACCGGCTGGAGTTGTATGAGCAACACAGGCATTGCTAGGTGGAAGTAGACGATTACTGCCAAAGAGAAAGTTGCCAGTCAGTGTTGTAAGACTGTTGTTTTGTAGATGTACGCCGACGATAAGCGTTGGAACGATATCGTCACGAACGGCATGTTCACATAGTTCGAGTGCGGTACAACCGGGTTCACCACGAAACGTGTCAATAAAGTCAACACCAACATGCATGCCATCGCCATCCGTTGCATCGCCTTCCCAACGGGTTGTGTTGAGGCCCTGTGTCCATTGCTCGTTGAGCAGATAGCTATCACCTCGTGCTGTATCAGGCGTTCCCATGTGAAACATATATGTTTTTTGCTGATGAGTCGGCGCGATACCCACAATATAGCTCGCGGTATTGTCATGAAAGATACCATCGGTCCCACTCGAAACAGAGGATGTTGCGGGATTGATGGTGAAGTTGAAACGCGACCCAAACTTTGTATTGATATTCGTAAATTGACCCTGCGCCTTGATTGTTTGAACAGGAATACGGCTATCTAATTGCATTGTAGAGGGCAGAGAAGATGACGCTTGTGAAATTGTCATCTGCCGTGGCGATGCTTGGACAGAGGTTGTCTGCGCATAGGTTATTTGCGATAGTACATAGACACAAAGTATAAGAGCGAACAGAATGCGAATGCCATGAGTACGAAACACAATAGGTCCTCTTCCATTTATATAGATGATGTCTATTGTAACAGAAAAATGTGCAACATGAGCAACAAAACTCTTGACATTGAACATATTGGTTAGTATAATGATTGTATAGTCATCCAAATGAATGGTTAGTCAATCAAAAGGAAAAACGTATGACACTTTCACCAGACCCCATTCAAGCGCAGCTCATCGCTGCACGTCGCAACCAGATTCTTGATGCTGCGGCAAAGGTATTCGCCGAAAAAGGCTTCCATCCAACCACGATCAAGGATATCGCGGTTGAGGCGGGCATTGCACATGGCACCATCTATAACTACTTTGAGAACAAAACAGCACTATTGCTCGGCATTTTTGATCGGATGAAAGCGTCGATCATCCAGGAAAATATGCCCCCTGCTCCCGATGAGATCGACTTTCGTACGTTTCTACGTACATTTATACACCTTCCGTTAATGGGATTGAAAAAAGATAACTTTGCCCTGTTTCGCATTGTTGTTTCGGAAATGATGGTCAACGAAGAACTCAGAACGCTGTACTACAAACAAATCCTGGAGCCGACGCTGCTTCTAGCTGAGCCATTTTTTCAAGAAGAGGCGGCGAAACGCGGACTCAATCTAACAGATGCCCGTCTAACTATTCGTGCCATCTCCAGCATGGTAATGGGTCTCACACTAGAATACATCATGGGCGACAGCACTCTCGCAACACAGTGGGAAGAACTTCCTGATTTTCTCACTGATCTGATCTTACATGGATTAGGGAGCAACAAATCATGACCATAACACAGGTTGATGTGACCGACGCAAAATTCAAAGCAAATCCGTTTCCATTTTATGCGCAACTACGTGCCGAAGCCCCTGTTTTTCCAGTGACTCTGCCCAGGAAGCAACGCGCATGGCTGATAACACGCTATGACGATGTACTCAATGTGCTAAAAGATGAACGTTTTGCCAAAAATCGTCACAATGCGATGACACCTGAGCAATTGAAAAGCTCGCCTCGGATGCCTTCATTTTTTAAGCCTTTTGAGCGGAGTTTGCTTAACCTGGACGACCCTGACCACGCACGTCTACGTGTCCTTGTCCACAAGGCATTTACACCACGTCGGATAGAGCAGATGCGAGACCAGATACAGCATGTGACCAACGAGTTACTGGATGCAGCTGGGCCAAAGGGCGGCATGGACTTGATCGCTGATTTTGCCCTACCATTGCCGCTCACGATGATCGGGCGCATTCTGGGAATTCCCGCTAAAGACAATGATAAGTTTCGTCGCTGGACGAAAACCCTACTTTCGGCAAGTACCAATCCAAATCCTCTTGTACTTATTCCCTCCACGATGAGTTTTATGAGCTACATGAGGAAGCAGATTAAAGAGCGGCAGGCTCATCCCCAAGATGATCTCATCACAGCACTAGCTCAGGCTAAAGAGGGCAGCGATTCAATGACTGAAGATGAAATTCTGGCAATGATCTTTCTTTTGCTAAGTGCGGGTCACGAAACAACGGTAAACTTGATTGGCAGCGGAATGCTTGCACTGTTGGAACATCCCGACCAACTGACCAAACTGCGGAACGAGCCTACACTCAGCAGAACTGCGATTGAAGAACTACTGCGCTTTGTCTGTCCGGCTGAAATGGCAACTGAACGCTATGCTCGTGAAGATATCACGATTGCGGGAACAACTATTCCACGTGGAGAATTGGTCTTGGCTGTCATTGCATCAGCGAACCGTGATGTAGCCTACTTTGATGATCCTGATTCCCTGGACATCGCTCGCGAGAAGAACAAACATCTAGCCTTCGGTCAAAGCATCCATTACTGTCTTGGTGCTCCACTCGCCCGACTTGAAGGACAGATCACCATTGATACATTGCTTCAACGTATGCCCAACTTGCATTTGAGTGTCGCGCCCGATCAACTTCGTTGGCGTAGTGGAATGATTCTGCGTGGATTAGAAGCATTGCCTGTGTTGTTCTAAGAAAGTAAAAATTTTAGAGTAGGAGACGAGCAAGGAGACCCTTGCTGTCTCCCTGCATCCATCCAGGGCACTCATTTCCTCTTTTCATTCATAGACATATTAGAAGCACATATATAATCTACTTATAACAATAAATTTACGTGTATAAACATTAGCAATAACTTGATCTATTATTAGAGTATACTTAACGTTTGTTGTTAGAGCCAAAACAGGTCATTTGTCCCATGTTTTCATGTCTTGATTCTGGTATTATGGACGTATAAAGAATAAGAACATAGAGAACGTTAGGAGGTTGCGGTGATGAACAGTGTTTTGTGTAGAACAACTGATGCAATGTTAAACGAGTGCCAGCTTGCGTCCGATAAGATGAATATGGATGTAGCACAATACGAAGAGTCTTACGCAACGGCTCCGATGGCTGTAGTGCGACCTGCTAACGTCGAAGAAGAGGAATTACATACACTATTCGAGTCGGCGATCAGTAGCCGTCTCTCAGCTATGCGTACACAAATGGACCGCATCAGTGGTCCGTTGCCCTATACGCAATCGCGCTCCTATGACACGGACATACTTCCCATCATAGCAACGCAACCGAAGAAACTCTTCATGTTTCGTAGTTCCTTTCAGCGCATGCTTCTCTACGGTAGCCTTTGTCTGATGCTAACTATGCTTGGCTTCGACCTGATGGGCGTACTAGTCCTCTGCACGCGCTAATTACTAGCGCGTGCTGTATTTGTTTTCCTAATAGTATCTATGCCCTGCTATTCGTCGGAGGTTGCACAATGAATAGAGGTAGGCGTGTAGATTGCAGTACGCGTTCGGTTATGCTGCCCAACGTCCAGTGTTGCGGACCATTGTTACCATAGGCAGTCATAGCAATAATATCAGCGTTACGCGTTGTACTTCCTGAACCATGTTCTGCCTCCTGAATGATTGCGTGCGCTACATCACTATTAGACACAACCAAAGAGGTTGTCGAGAGCTGAGTATTAGTAGATGTTGTGTCCTCGGAGGCACTAGCAATATTCCTTATTGTTGAATCAAGATATTGCTTTGCCATACGGATGTTCGCGGGCGACTCCTCCTCATCACTTGTCATACCCTTTGACACTTGTGCAGTGGAGGCCGGTTTGATGATGTGTAGCAGGTGCAATGCCCCCTGTTCTGGCGCGGAAAGGGCGGAAGCAAGTTGTGCTGCAGGTGCCAGGGCGGCTTCTGATTGCGCGGAGCCATCTAATGGAACAAGTACGCGGACAGAGGTTGTGTTGTTTAGCATTGGTCCACCCTCACGAAGGACCAGCGTAGGAATAGTGCCGTAGCGTGCGACTTTCTCTGCAACCGAACCAAGTGCCCAGCGTAGGACTCCAGTGAGACCATGACTACAGATTACAATGATATCCACCTGTTGTGTTGCGGCTTCAGATAAGATTGTTGATGAGACGATCCCTTCGACCGCTCGCGTTGTAACATGGATGTTGTTGAATAGGTCAGATGCTGCCAGACCATCAAGGTAACTTTGTGCCAAATGGATATCGGTCTCACTCACGGGTTGAATTAGAATAGGTCTTGCATCGGCAGAAGGAGATGGTGTAGCCGAAGTGTCAATCACACGGAGTAGCGTAACGGCTGCACCGGATGTATGTGCCAGTTTTGCCGCAACGGGAAGTGCTTGCTCGGCTCGTCCAGAGCCGTCTAATGGAACCAGAATGTGTTTGAACATGTACGAACTCCTTTCGTTCTACATCCTTGTCGTAGTAGAGAACATCATTTGGCTACGAGCATAAATCTTTTCCTTTATATTAAGAGTACGAAAACAATGGTCTTAGCAGTGACAAATACTCACGGATGGACGCTTCTACTACAAAACTTCTTGTAAGCGTCTGTCGGTGTTATTTTTATGTTGTAGAATGGCAGCATGATAGAAAATACTTGACGTTATTTCTTTAAAAACCTCAGGGCTGTGAGCGGAAGAGAGACTGTATGAGCGATCTCGGACGGGCACTTGGCTATTTACGCAAATATTGGGCTACTGCCTTAGGTGCGTTTCTTAGCCTCCTCATTGTTACCGCGACAAATCTTGTTACTCCACAAGTTCTACGCATCGTTATCGATCAGGGTATTAGCGCGAAAAACTTGGTCGTCGTGTTGTATGCATCACTCGGTCTACTTGCTGTTGCTATTGTTCGTGACCTCTGCTCATTTACACAGAGCTATTGGAGCGAGAAGGCGAGTCAGGGCGCAGCCTACGATATGCGTAACGCGCTTTTTGCGCGCCTTGAGCGTCTCAGTTTCAGCTACCACGATAAGGCACAAACAGGTCAATTGATGACGCGTATCACAAGCGATGTGGAGAATGTGCGCAATTTTACAGGTGCGGGTATTCTGCAACTCCTCAATGCTATTGTGATGTTGCTGGGGAGTGCCACCATTCTACTCATTTCCAACTGGCGGCTGGCCTCGCTCGCCTTGCTTATGGTTCCAGCTATTTTCGCCGTCTTCTTTGTGTTTTTGATACGCGTCGGACCACGCTTTCGTATCGTGCAGCAAAAGCTAGGCAACCTTAATACCATCTTGCAGGAAAATCTAGCTGGTGTGCGCGTCGTCAAGGCATTTGTGCGCGAACCATATGAGCATGATCGTTACTTTACTGCCAATGACGACCTGCTACAGGAAAATCTTGGTATTGTGCGCAGTTCCTCGTTGGCTTTCCCGCTGATCTTCTTTATTTCCAATCTCGGCACGCTAGTGGTCATCTGGTTTGGTGGTTCACAGGTCATTGGTGGTAGTCTAAGTATTGGGGCATTGGTGGCTTTCAACAGTTACCTCAGTTTTCTGCTCATGCCTGTCTTTATTCTCGGTAGCACCATTACGTCACTCACACAATCCGCGGCCTCGGCGAAACGTGTTTTCGAGGTCGTCGATGCTCCGATTGAAGTCAAAGATGCACCCGATGCAATTGCGCTGCCGCCACTGCAAGGACATGTCAACTTTGAACGAGTGGTATTCCGTTATGCGGGTAGCGAGACACCGACGCTTGACGATATTTCATTTGCTGCGCAACCCGGACAAACTGTGGCGATTTTGGGACGTACGGGCTCAGGAAAATCGAGTATCATCAATCTTATTCCGCGCTTCTACGATGTTACAGAGGGTCGTGTACTGGTCGATGGCGATGATGTACGTGCGGTCAAACTTGCAAGCTTGCGTTCACAAATTGGCATTGTGCTACAGGAAACCAATCTTTTTAGTGGCACCATCCACGATAATATCGCTTATGGTCGTCCCGACGCGACTCAACAAGAGGTTGAGGACGCCGCACAAGCGGCACAAGCGCATAGCTTCATTATAAGTTTTCCCGCAGGCTATGACACGCTCGTAGGTGAGCGCGGTGTCGGACTGAGCGGGGGACAGAAACAGCGTATCGCCATTGCCCGTGCGCTCATACTTAACCCCGCTCTACTCATTCTGGACGATAGCACATCAGCAGTCGATGCCGAGACCGAATTTCAAATTCAGCAAGCGTTGTTGCATCTTATGAAGAATCGCACCTCCTTTATTATTGCTCAACGCATTAGCACGGTACGTAACGCCGACCTTGTACTCCTCATTGACGGTGGCAAACTCGTAGCACAGGGCACGCATGAAGAGCTACAAAGAACAAGTGGTCTGTACTGCGAATTGCTCGAATCGCAACTTGTGAACAATGAGAAGCTGGCGGCAGTGGGAGCATGAACATGAATACGAACGGCTATCGGCTTCAATTTATTCATAATGGGGCATGGTGGGTAGCATGACAGAGGCAAGCCCTGTCACTACTATACACGGAGACGCGTGACAAGCCACGCAGTGGCGCGAAGTATAGTAGTGACAGGGCTTGCCTCTGTCATGCCTCAACCTATTATGTTGTAGGAACAGCAAAGGACATACAACTATGAGCCAGCGCATCGTAGCAGAAGATAAAACACATTTCTATGGTCCAACCCAGGACAAGGTTTCTGACAGTGAGCGCGTCAATACGGGCGCGGTCTTAGGCCGCTTACTCACCTATTTCGCGCCATTTCGTATACAACTACTAGGCGCGTTGGTACTCGTCATCATTTCGGCGGGAACGCAAGCGGTGGGGCCAGCACTGATTGGACAAGCGATTGACGTGTATATCACAGGCAAAAATGGTGCTGGCTTAGCACAGATTATGCTGCTCCTGCTCGGCGTCTATATTGTAGGCTTTGCGTCACAGTTTGGCCAAACATCGTTGATTGGTAGGATTGGGCAACGCTTCCTTTCGGCGTTACGTACACAAATATTTGATAAGGTGCAATCGCTCTCAATCGCTTTTTTTGACCAGAACAAAGCAGGCGATCTTATGTCGCGCCTCGTCAACGATATCCAGGTTATCAACCAATTGCTCAGTCAGGGTGTAACACAGGTGATTGGCAGTGTTTTCTCGCTTGTTGGCATTCTCATCGCAATGCTTGTCCTGAATGTGCCGTTGGCACTATTAAGTTTTTTAACTGTACCAATTATGGTATGGATCACAATTCTCTTCGCGCAACGCTCACGTAGTGCCTTCCGTGACACACGCTCTGTCATCGGTATCGTCTCCTCGGAGTTAGAGGAGGAACTGGTTGGAGTGCGTGTTGCGCAAGCGTTCAACCGCACCGATGCCAATATCGAACATTTCGCGGCACATAACGCGGTCAACCGCGATGTCAATGTGCATGCCGTGGCGATCACCTCGGCTTTTACGCCCACCATCGACATCATCAGTACGCTAGCAACGGCTATCGTCGCGGGCTTTGGGGGCTGGCTTGCGATTCGCGGCACGATTCCTGTAGGTGTGGTTGTCGCGTTTTTCATCTACGTACAACAGTTTTTCCGTCCCATCCAGATTATCAGTAGCATCTATACACAGGCGCAGGGTGCGTTGGCAGGGGCCGAACGAATCTTCGAGCTTGTGGATGAACCAGTCGAGCAAAAAGATACTCCTGGCGCAAAGCCGCTATCACGCATAGTTGGTCGTGTTGTATACGATTCGGTGAATTTTGCCTATAACGCGGGTGCGGACAAGCCAGAGTTTGTGCTGCATGATATCAACCTTGACGTGAGAGCTGGCGAAACGATTGCGCTTGTCGGCGAAACTGGCGCAGGTAAATCATCGCTGGTCAACCTGTTACCGCGCTTCTATGACGCGACCACGGGTAAAGTTATGATTGATGGGTATGATGTAAAGGATGTGACACTGGCAAGTCTGCGAACTCAGGTGGGCATTGTACAACAGGATACGTTTCTCTTTTCGGGTACCGTCGCCGACAATATCCGTTATGGACGCTTGAATGCGACAGATGCCGAGGTCGAGGCGGCGGCGCGTACCGTTAGCATTCATGAGTTTATCAAGAATCTGCCCGATGGCTATAAAACAAAACTTGGTGAGCGCGGTAGTGGTCTTAGTCAGGGACAACGCCAACTCCTTGCCTTCGCGCGTACCGTTCTGGCAGACACGCCTCTGCTTATTCTCGACGAGGCAACGTCGAGTATCGACACGCAAACGGAGCAGCTTATTCAGGATGCGCTCAAAAAACTCTTGCATAATCGAACCGCCTTCATCATCGCTCACCGTCTTACAACCATCCGTGACGCTGACCGTGTACTCGTACTCGACCAGGGCCGCATTATCGAAAGTGGCACGCACGACGAATTGTTAGTACGCAACGGACACTACGCCGATTTGTATAGACGACAATTCCCGTGAGGCATGATTGACGAAGAATTATGAACCTTGTAGGGACCGATGTATCGCGTCCTCTCTTGGATCGGTTGCCGACAAGGACGCGATACATCGGTCCCTACAAGGTTCATCAAGGTATATGATGTGATATACTACTGTATAAGAAATCTCCCCATACCTATCATATAACTTTACCCGAAAAGCAACGTAGATAACAATTGGAAGACACTATCAACGTATTCTAATAATAAGAAGATAATGTATTAAACCAAAAGCGGAGGAAATGGATGGACGCACGCTTTTATAACTCAGACGAAATAGATATTGAACGGCTCTCACAGGACCTGATGAACGTCTATACATCTCAGGGCTATCAGACGCAGCAGATTGGCACTAAAGATCAGATGCTGGTACAGATCAAGAAGGGTGGCGATCTGGAAGCTCTTGTTGGTCTACAAGCTGCGTTGTCTTTGACAATTCAGCGCACAGGTGGCGGCACGCTTGCCATGATTGGGCAGCAAAAATGGCTAGATAAAGCAGCCGTCGGTGCAGTAGGCATCATCGGTTTTGCTGTCTTGTGGCCTCTTGCACTTACCGCGGGCGCGGGCGCGTTGCGTCAAGCTAGTTTAGGTAATCAAGTTCTCAACGTCGTTGATGGTCTTGTACGTCAGCAGCGTCCAAATGTGCAAGCGGGTCCTGTTCCTGCACAGTTCATGCCACAAGCACAACAACAGTGGGGTGCTCCCCCTGCGCAACAGGTGCCTTACTACACACCGCCAGCACAACAGCAGCCGCAGACGCCACCGATGTATGCACCACCGCAGCCGTCAGTACAACCGATGCAAGCAGCACAACCTGTCGCACCTACACAACTGCGTTGTCAGTACTGTAACACGCCCTATGAAGCTGGCGACACCTTCTGTACTGGTTGTGGACGCTCATTGACACCCGCGAAAGTATACTGTGCCAACTGCCATGCTGAAATCAAACCCGGCATGTCGTTCTGTGCAAATTGTGGCTCCTCGACGTTTGAGCAAACGGTAAAACCTGCTGGTAATGTCGCGCCACAACAAACCGCACGTCCTGCTGCACCAGCGTATACGCCACCGCCAGCACCACCTGTACAACCAAAGCCAGTAGTACCTGTGTATACTCCGCCTACGACGCCACCAACGCCCCCAGTACAGCGTGTGGAGCAATCCTATGTACCACCTGTACAGCCGAGGCCACAGCCAGCACCGGAACCACTCTATGTACCACCTGTGACGCAGAATCCGGCTGTGCAGCCACAGCCAAAAGTGACAATGGTGCCATCAACACAACCGGATGCACCCGTTGCGCCACCACAGCCGAGGCCGCAACCCCAGTATTACATACCATCAAACCAGCAAACGTCAGCACAGCAACAAGCAGCAGCAGAGCCAACAATTGCCAATCAGCCTGCTCAAGGGCAACAACCTATTGATACCACTACGCCGTGGGGCGTTCTCACCTTTGCAAGCGGTGAACAGGTATCGTTAACAGGCGCGAGTGCGCTCGTTGGACGCTATGACCATGACTTAGGCGGAGAAAAGCCCGCCGTTGATCTAAGTAATCAAGAGGGTGCCGACACAACCTCACGCGTACATGCCGTGTTTGAACATGCTGACAACGCCTACACGCTGACTGACCTGAATAGCACCAACTCGACCCGTATCAACAACACACGACTCGATCCCGACAAAGCCACACCTCTCAATGATGGAGATACAATTTTGTTTGGTAAGGTTTCGGCTACATTTAAAAAACTTTAGTCGGTTAGTAGCATGACAGGGGCAAGCCCTGTCACTACTATACGCAGAACCGCGTGGCTTTGCCCCGCAAGGGCAAACAGTATAGTAGTGACAGGGCTTGCCCCTGTCATGCCCCACCATCACACTCATAATATCTAAGGTGCCAGGAATGATTCAAACACAAACAAAAAATACGAAAACGGATCTGCTTTCACTAACATTACCGCAACTACAGGAATGGTTGGTCGAACGGAGTGAGGCATCATTTCGCGCAAAACAGATATATAGCTGGCTCTTTCAGCATCTCGTGACGGACTTCTCGCAGATGACCAATATTCCACTAACACTACGCACCCGTTTAGCGGAAGAGGCAAGTATTGGACCGATGATTGTCCGTAGTGAGCAGCATTCAAAAGATGATCGTACCCGAAAAATTCTACTCGAACTCGCTGATGGTAAGCTTGTCGAATCGGTTTTGATGCTCTATCCGCCCGTTGGTGAGAGCAGTCCACGTGCTACTGTCTGTGTCTCTAGTCAGGCAGGGTGTGCGTATGGTTGTACATTTTGCGCGACGGGACAGATGGGCTTTGATCGTCATCTTACTTCGGGTGAGATCGTAGCACAGGTTTTGTACTTCGCTCGCCAACTGCGCGAGGCACCATGGCAAGCGGCAGGTCTGCCTGGAAGTACACCAATCGACCATATCACAAACATTGTCTTGATGGGGATGGGCGAGCCACTGCACAATTATGACAATGTGTTACAGGCTCTACGTATTCTCAATAGTGCGGTTGGCTTTAATCTGGGAGCGCGACACATGACCGTCTCCACGGTCGGACTCGTACCTGCTATTCGCAAATTGAGCCAGGAGCAGTTGCAGGTCAACCTCGCCATTTCACTTCACGCCCCTACTGATGAATTACGTAGCCAGACGATGCCAATTAATCGTAAATATCCTCTACAGGAATTGCTCGATGCGTGTAAGGATTATATTGCTGCTACGAAGCGGCAAGTGACCTTCGAGTATGTCTTGTTAGCGGGTGTGAACGATACGTTCACGCATGCGCAACAACTTGCAGACCTGCTGGCACCACTCAAGCAGTTCGCGCACGTCAACTGTATTCCTGTCAACGCCACTTCCGCGAGTTTCCGCACGCCTGGACCAGACTCTATTCGTGCCTTCCGCAATGCGCTTTACGAACGTGGCATCAGTAACAGTGTGCGTGCCGAGCGTGGCGACGACATCGCGGCTGCCTGCGGGCAACTACGTACTCGCTTCGAGGCTCACCGTCAACTTCCTACTATGCAAACTGTTCAGAAATAAAAAAGCTTGTGTCATGTGCAAAGCACATGACACAAGCTTTTTTATTTTCTGAACAAATTATCTTTCTTTGGGTAGCTTGTTCATGGTGCGCATACAGCGTGTGCAGATATTCACGGTCTTGTGTGACCCGTTTATCTCGATACGACGACGCTGCACATTCAAGATGAAGCGACGACGTGTGCGGTGCTGCGAGTGTGGTACATTGTTGCCATACATTGGCTTGCGCTCACAAATGTCACAACGACCTGCTGCCATTTTACATTTCCTCCTATAAACTCAAAACGTGAATCCTCTTGGCGTTTTTTTAAAAACCCTGCATCGCTCCGCACGTTTTACTTGACTATCAGCAGGGCCTGTGGTATTTTCAATCTCAGATAAAAGAACCCAACATTATGCCAATACCTATGACCCAATACACATTCTATCTCGTTGTGCGAGTATAACGCATATTGGGCAATTTGGCAAGAGTCTATAGAAGTTGAGAAGATATGTCTATGCCAAAGTCGTCTGCCCTTCAACCGCAAGTACGTCCTCTAGGGAAGATAGAAGTCCTTCCAAATGCTATTCACAGCATCGCAGCGCAAGCGATATACGAGTGCTATGGTGTTGTGGGCATTGCTTCACCACGGTTACGCAATGGACAAGCGGTCCTTTTGACCGATGAGCAGAGCAATCAAGGTGTACAGGTGCGTCTGGTGAACGATCAGATCATTCTTGAGATATATGTCGTACTGGAGTACGGGCTACGCATATCAGAGATCGCGCATAACGTCATGAGTAGCGTCAAATATTCGACGGAAAAGATGTTAGGCATGCCAGTTGCCCAGGTCAATGTCAATGTGCAGGGCTTACGGCAGGAAAAGAAATAATACAGGGAGTCATCATGCAGGAACAATCAGCACGCGCCACACTACGACAACGGCCTCGGCGCATTAGCGTCTTTGATGGTCAGGACCTTAAAAAGGCCATCGTAGCTGGTGCTGCGTGGTTAGAAGAACACCGTGAGGTTATCAATGCCCTCAATGTGTTCCCCGTGCCGGACGGTGATACTGGCTCAAACATGTCCGCAACGATGCAGGCAGCTGTGCGCGACATTAAGATGAGTACCGAGTCGCTCGCGGGCGTGGTTGCCGCTAAGATCGCGCATGGAGCATTGCTTGGAGCGCGTGGTAACTCCGGTGTTATTCTCTCGCAAATTCTGCGTGGGCTTGCACAAGGACTCGACAAGAAGAGTACGTTTAGTGCAAGCGATTTAGCCAACGCCTTCCAGGAAGCCTCACGTCTCGCGTATCGAGCGGTAATCAAACCTGTCGAGGGCACCATCCTCACCGTTGTGCGCGAAACGGCGGAAGCGGCTAAACAGAGCGCGGACCGTGGAGACGATCTTGTTGGTTTGATGCAAGAGGTGGTTATCGCTGCTCGTCAATCCGTCGCACGCACACCCGATCTTCTGCCAATTTTAAAGCAAGCAGGTGTCGTTGACTCCGGGGGACAAGGCTTTTGTACGATCTTAGAGGGCATATGGCGCTATATTCGTGGTGAAGCTGGTGCAACTCTTACTCTGCCTGAAGCTCCTGTACATGTGCAGCAGACCGAGACACACCAGAAAAAGGGACGCGTCACCGTTGAGGAGGAATTTGGCTATGAGGTCGTCTTCCTACTCTATGGTGAAAAACTTGATGTCGAGGGCATTCGCCAAACTATTATCGACATGGGCGGCGTTTCAACCGTTGTAGCGGGTGATGAAAAGTTGCTCAAGGTTCATACTCACACAGCAACGCCAGGACAAATTCTCGATTATGGTGTTAGCCTCGGAAGCCTGATGGACATTAATATCGAGAACCTGCAAGCGCAAAGTCTTACTTATGCAGCAGCAAGCGAGGCTGAACACGCCGATGATGCATCTGCAGAGACGCTGTATATCGCAACCGTCGCGGTTGTCTCCGGTGCAGGCTTTGAACATGTTTTTCGGGAATTGGGCGTCAACGCCATCGTGTCCGGTGGGCAGACGATGAATCCTAGCATTGAAGAACTTCTCGCGGCTGTCGAGGCTGCCCCTGCCGACAAAGTTATTATTTTGCCGAACAATGGAAATGTCATTCTCAGTGCCCAGCAGGTCGTGAGCCTGACAAAAAAAGAGGTCTTTGTTGTGCATAGCGATACGCTGCCACAGGGTATTGCAGCACTCTTGAGCTTCAATTATGACGCCGACTTCCAGGAAAATTGTCAGGCTATGAGTGAGGCAGCACAGCACATCCAGACGGCGGAAATCACAACCGCTGTGCGTACTGTGCAAATCGGGGGCGTACGTGTGCGCGAAGGCGATTACATTGGATTGATTAATGGTAATCTAACTGTCGCGGGTCAGCAAATAGAGCGTGTTGTGCAGGACACTCTGGAGCGTATGGGCATCGACCAATACGAGATATTAACGCTTTATTATGGTGAAGACATAAGCGCAGACGTGGCACAGCAGACCGCGCAACGTATCAAACAACACTATTCGCAACTTGAAATCGAAGTAGTCAACGGTGGACAACCGTATTATGCCTACATCGTTTCCGTGGAATAGATTGGTTTTTGATGAACATTGACAATCGAATACGGGAATGTAGGGCGCAATCGATTGCGCCCCTACAGGCGACG
>CAZZVE010000011.1:62656-67552 GCA_964657325.1 uncultured Ktedonobacterales bacterium | reverse complement strand
TTCGTGAGGGTGGACGTACCGTGGGTGCGGGCATCTGCACCAAAATCGAAAGCTAAGGTTTTATTGGGGCCGCAGCCTAGTGTGCGGCCCCACACCCGTATCAGGAGAGAAAAATGGCGACAGGAACGAAACAACGTATCCGCATTCGGCTGAAAGCATACGATCATCGTATTCTCGATCAGTCAGCAATGCAGATCGTTGACACTGCACAGCAGACAGGCGCACGTGTCTCAGGTCCGGTACCTCTACCCACAGAGATTGATAAATTTACGGTCATGCAATCACCGTTTGTTCACAAGGACTCTCGTGAGCAATTCGAGATTCGTACACACAAGCGCTTGATTGACATCATTGATCCAACAAACCGAACCGTCGAAGCTTTGACACGTTTGAATCTGCCCGCAGGCGTAGATATCGAAATCAAACTGTAGCAAATTATAGGGTGTGCCGTATGGGTGTGCTAAAGCAGACCTGTACACGATGGTACCCCTGTACGGGTCTGCTTTAGCACATCCATACAGTTGAGGAGAGGAGAAGATATGCTGGATGCATTATTGGGCAGAAAGATCGGCATGACTCAGGTATTTGGACCAAATGGAACGGTCGTACCTGTGACAATCATCGAGGTCGGCCCTTGCTTTGTAACACAAGTCAAAACCGTTACAAACGACGGTTACGAAGCCGTACAAATTGGCTTCGAGCAAACAACAAATAAGCACTCTACCCGTCCTGAGCTAGGACATTTGGGACATAACCTTCCATTGTTGAAGGGACAGCGTAAAGCTTTGCAGACACATCAGCAGAGCGAACGCACAAAGGCAAAGACTGATGCTGGCACTGTCGAGGGTGAAACAACCTCGGAGACAACGACAGAGAAGGCTAGCAAGCAAGTTCAGCGACTCTTAAAAATTCAGGCAAACCGCCAACGCCGCCCAGGTCCTGAGCTAGGACCATTCAAGGTTGTACGCGAGGTTGGCTTGCAAAGAGGCACTACACCTGAGAAGATCGAACTCGGCGCACAATTTGATGCTGGCCTATTTACGATTGGCGAAGCGGTTGATGTTGTCGGGACCACAAAGGGTAAAGGCTTCCAGGGTGGTGTAAAGCGGCACGGCTTTAGGGGTGGCCCTAAGACACATGGTCAGTCAGACCGTCATCGCGCACCAGGCTCAATCGGTTCGGGAACAACTCCAGGCCGAGTGCTAAAGGGAACGCGTATGGCTGGTCATATGGGCAATGTGCGTGTTACCGCGAAGAAACTACAAGTGGTTCAGGCTGATCCTGAGCGTAACCTATTGGTCGTAAAGGGGTCTGTCCCTGGTGCCAACGGGAGCCTGCTCACGGTCAAGAAGCATGTGATGAGGTAAACCGAAATGCCCTCGACTAAAGTATATAACATGGCTGGAGAAGCCGTAGAAGACCTGGAACTCAGCGAGCAGGTGTTCGGCGTTACCCCTAATGTGTCGGTATTGCACCAGGTTGTCACCGCGCAACTGGTAAACCGTCGTCAAGGTAATGCTTCAACCAAGACTCGTAGTGAAGTATCGGGTGGTGGTAGAAAGCCCTATAAACAAAAGGGCACAGGTAACGCTCGTCAGGGTAGCACACGTGCGCCCCAGTATCGTCATGGTGGTGTTGTGTGGGGTCCAAGACCTCATCCGTATCATCACGACGTGCCGAAGAAGATGCGCCGCCTTGCTATTCGTTCGGCTTTATCCGATAAAGTAGCGAATGCAAGCTTGATTGTGGTAAACGAACTCGGCCTGGAAACGCCAAGCACAAAGGGTATGCTGAAGTTGTTAGCACAACTCCCAACTCCTGGCAAGCGCGTCCTCATGATGTTGCCACAGCGTGACGAGAATGTTGTGTTATCGACACGTAACATTCCTCTTGCGAAGGTGCAGCATGTCGCTTCGATTAACGTGATCGAGTTGTTGAAGCATGATTATGTCATCATGCCAGTAAAGACCGTGCGCTGGCTCGAACTCGTCTTTGGCGAAGGTTTGAGCGCGGAAGCAGCGACAGCGCAAATTTTTGATGAGGTGGCTGCCACGACCGACAGCACAGCTACTCCACCAACGGGCAGCGGAACGTTGACGGCAGAGCCACTCATTGCTCCCGCTCAAGGTGAGACGTTACCACTTGTGCCTACACCATCTGAAGATGGGACGACACAGGCAACGCCATCAACTGATAGCGAAGCATAGGGGAGAAAACTGTGGAGATTACAGAAATTCTGCGTCAAGGTCTCGTTACTGAGAAGACCGTACGACTACAAGAGCAGAACAAATACACGTTCAAGGTAGCAGTACAGGCTAACAAAATTGATGTGCGTCGTGCCGTCGAGACCATCTTTAAGGTAAAGGTTCTCTCGGTCAACATGATTCGCATGCCTGGCAAAGTGAAAATGATTCGACGAAAAGGGTCCGCTCCCCGGCCTGTAGAGGCGCGTGAGTGGAAGAAGGCGATTGTCACACTCCAAGCGGGCCAGACAATCGACGCATTGAAGGCGTAAGGTAAGGGATTGAGCTATGCCAATTAGACAGTATCGACCAACGTCTCCTGGGCGTCGCGGCATGTCTGTTTCGACATTCGAGGAGATCACAAAGACAAAACCAGAGAAGTCGCTGACCGTCAAGCTGAATAAGCATGCTGGACGTAATAATCAGGGTAAGATCACCGTCCGTCATCGTGGCGGTGGTGAGAAGCGTGCTTATCGCATCATTGACTTCAAGCGCAACAAATTGGATGTGCCAGCGAGAGTTGCCGCCATCGAGTACGATCCAAATCGCACTTCGCGTATCGCTCTTCTGCACTACGTCGATGGCGAGAAGCGTTATATTCTAGCACCTGTCGGACTGAAAGTTGGAGATCGTGTGCAGGCTGGACCGGATGCGGACATCCGTGTTGGTAACGCGCTGCCATTGAAGAACATTCCAACTGGCACAACCATTCACAACATCGAGTTGGAAAAGGGTCGTGGTGGTCAAATGGTACGCAGTGCGGGCGTAGGTGCGCAGTTGATGGCAAAAGAGGGCGATTATGCACTCATTCGTTTGCCTTCAGGTGAGCAGCGTAACGTCAACATTCTATGTATGGCGACAATTGGACAGGTCGGCAACGTCGATCACGAAAACCAGAGTATTGGTAAAGCGGGACGTTCACGACATATGGGCCGTCGTCCAACGGTTCGTGGTTCGGCAATGAACCCGAACGATCACCCACATGGCGGTGGTGAGGGTCGCGCACCTATTGGTGGACAGCCACAAACTCCGTGGGGCAAGCCAGCACTGGGCTTTAAGACTCGTAATAATAAGAGGACTGACCGCTTCATTGTCCGTCGTCGCAATGCAGGCAGGAGGAAGTAATGTCGCGTTCAAGAAAAAAAGGACCATATATTCATCCTTCTCTCAGAAAGAAAATTCTGGTCATGAGGAGAAGCGGGGACCGTCGCCTGATCAAAACGTGGTCGCGTGCTTCAATGATCTTCCCTGAGATGGTGGGTATGACCATTGGCGTACATAACGGCAAGATTCATGTGCCAGTTTATGTCAGTGAGAATATGGTCGGTCATAAGTTAGGTGAGTTCTCACCCACGCGCCACTTCCGTGGTCATGCGGGCGGTAAGAATGAGAAAACCACGTCAGTACGATAGGGACGCAATCTATCGCATGCATGCAGGGCGTATCTGAAGAACGCCCCCGTAGAGGTATAAAATGCAAGTCAGGGCTATTGCAAAAGATATTGGCATTCCGCCGCGCAAGATGCGTCTGGTCACGAACGCGGTGAAAGGGCTTCGGGTAAATGAGGCTCTGGCTATTCTTCAATTTATGCCACAAGCTGGTGCCACACCCGTAAGCAAAGTGGTGGCATCGGCGGCGGCAAACGCGGAGAATAACTATAGTCTTAATCCAGATCGACTCTATATTCTCAATATTATGGCGGATGACTCATTTCGGATTAAGCGTGTGAAACCTCGTTCTCATGGTCGAGCAGCCCGTATTCTACGTCGCTTCTGCCATGTGACCGTTATTGTTTCAGATGATCCGGCTGACCGCACCGCTCGTTAGGAAGGAGAACACTTTTGGGACACAAAGTAAACCCAACAGGGTTCAGGCTCGGCGGTGTGAAAACCTGGCAATCACGTTGGTTCGCTGAGCGTGATTATAAAGACATTCTCGCCGAGGATTTTTTAATTCGTAAGGCAATTAACAAAGACCTGTTCAATGCCTCTGTCTCACGTATTGAGATCGAGCGAGCCGCCGCTAACCAAGTACTGGTGAAGATTCATACTGCCAAGCCTGGTATCGTGATCGGCAAGAGTGGTGAAAAGGTCGAGAAGCTCAAGGCATCATTGGAAAGCAAGACCAAGAAGCGTGTTCGTCTGGACATCATCGAGATTCGCCAGCCGGAATTAGACGCTTATTTGGTGGGCCGTGGTATCGCGGAGCAGCTAGAAAAGCGTGTATCGTTCCGTCGCGCCATGAAGCAGGCCGTGCAGAAGTCGATGCGTGCTAATGCGAAGGGCATCAAGGTTATTGTGGGTGGGCGACTCGGTGGTGCTGAAATCGCGCGTACCGAGAAAGAGGTTGAGGGTAAAGTTCCTCTACACACGCTCCGTGCTGACATTGACTATGGTTTGGTAGAGGCACATACGACCTTTGGTGTCATCGGTATCAAAGTATGGATTTACCGAGGTGACATCCTGTTGAACAAACGCCGAGAACTTGGCGAGCCGCAACAGGAGACAGTGCAGCAGCAACAAGCGTTCCCATCAAGAGATAGTGGTCGTAGTGGCGACCGTCGCGGTGGAGATCGTGGTCCGCGTCCGCAAGGAGACCGACCACAGGGAGACCGAGGTCCACGCCCACAAGGTGGGGATAGAGGTCCACGTCC
>CAZZVE010000011.1:22443-62556 GCA_964657325.1 uncultured Ktedonobacterales bacterium | reverse complement strand
CGCAGACACCAGTGGTCAACGAGGCTCCGCAGACGCAAGCACCCGTAGTGAATGAAGCACCTGTAACTCAGGCACCTGTGGTGAATGAGGCTTCGCAGACGCAACAGACAACTACTGAACCGACGCCGCCACCAGCCGCACCAGCAGAGGATGCTAGTGCTACTCAGAGCGAGTAGAGGAGTTTCAAGTAATGTTATTGGCACCATCACGTACAAAGTATCGCCGCCAGCACCGTGGTCGTATGAAGGGTGAGGCTCATCGCGGCAACACCCTGGCCTTTGGTGATTTTGGCTTACAGGCCCTTGAGCCTGTGTGGATGGAGGCGCGTCAAATCGAGTCCGCTCGTATCGCACTTACCCGCTTTATGAAGCGCGGTGGTAAAGTATGGATTCGTGTGTTCCCTGATAAACCGGTTTCCGCCAAGCCTGCCGAAACTCGTATGGGTAGCGGTAAAGGTGCAGTTGATCACTATGTCGCAGTCGTTAAACCCGGTCGTATCATTTTTGAGATCGGTGGCGTCAGCGAAGAGATTGCGAAGGAAGCTGTCCGTCTCGCGGGTCACAAACTACCCGTTAAGACACGCTTTATCACCAGAGGGGAGGCTGAAAGTGTCGAAAGTTAGCGAACGTCGCAAACAGGTTTTGGAATATACCGAAGCTCAAGTGCAAAGTGAACTCAAGGACCTGCGACTCAAATTGTTCAACCTCCGCTTGCAGCAACAGCGTGGCGAGGTAAAAAACAACCGGATGTTTACGCAGACGCGTAAGGATATTGCTCGCTTGATGCATCGCCTGACGCAGTTGGAGAATGAAGAATGACACAGCAAGCAGCACAAACGCCGCAGACGGTTGTCCGTCATCAGCAAAAAGTTGGGCGTGTAGTAAGCAATAAAATGAACAAGACGATTGTTGTTATCGTCGAATCCCTAAAAAAGCACCGCATCTATAAGCGTACTTATAAACAGACAAAGCGTTTTTATGCTCATGACGAAGAGAACACATGCTCGGTAGGCGACACCGTTCGTATCGAGGAGTGTCCTCCTGTGAGCAAGCTGAAACGCTGGCGTCTCGTCGAAGTCATCAGGCGCGGTAGTGGTATTGTGCCCGTCGAAGAGTTGTTGGCAGATGCTGATCCCGATCTGACAGACTCCTCCGATGATGCAGAAGCAGAATAAGGAGAGCGTCAGATGATTCAGCCAGAAAGCCGCCTGAAGGTTGCCGACAACACAGGTGCAAAAGAGATCATGTGTATTCGTGTGATAAGTGGCTCCGCTAAGCGTTATGCGACGGTGGGCGACATCATCAAAGCCTCCGTCAAGCAGGCATCGCCTAATGGACAGGTGAAGAAGGGCGACGTAGTAGACGCAGTTATCGTGCGTGTCTCGAAGGAGTATGCGCGTCCCGATGGATCGCACATCCGCTTTGACGAGAACGCCGCCGTCATTCTCGCTGCTGGTAACAACCCACGAGGCACACGTATCTTCGGACCCGTGGCCCGCGAATTGAGAGAGAAAAACTTTTCTCGCCTCATCTCGCTCGCCCCTGAAGTGCTCTAGCATGGTGGAGTTCGACGAACTCCATACCATAGAGGAAGAAAATGGCAGTAAAACAAAAAGAGAAGAAGCCTCTTCACTTAGCCAAGTTGAATATCAAAAAGGGTGATACCGTTTTGATCATCACTGGCAAGGATCGAGGCAAGGAAGGAACCATCTCGCGGGCGATGCCACAGGCCAACAAAGTGATTGTTGAAGGCCTGAACGTGGTAAAGAAGCATATTCGCCCGCAGGGTCAGACCCGTCAGGGGGGCGTGATTGAGAAGGCAATGCCAATTCACGTCTCCAACGTCATGCTGAAATGCACGGAATGTGGTCAACCCACGCGTGTTGCGCATGACCGACGCCCACTAGGAGCCGATCAGAAGGTTCGCTCTGTACGCGTATGCAAGAAATGTGGGAAGGTTATTGCAGATAATACAGATCGGGCGAGGAGTAGTTAAACGTCATGGTATCACGATTAAAAGAAAAGTACCGACAAGAGGTCGTGCCTGCCCTGCAAAAGGACTTTAACTATACCAACCCGATGCAGGTGCCAACGCTCAACAAGGTAGTGATTAACATTGGTATGGGTGAGGTCATCCAGAACGCTAAGGCTATGGATGCTGCCGTTGGGGACCTTGCACTCATTACAGGTCAACGTCCAGTCATTACTCGTGCCAAACGTTCGGTTGCGACCTTCAAACTACGTGAAGGTATGCAGATTGGATGTATGGTGACATTGCGTGGCGAGCGCATGTACCAGTTCCTTGACAAACTCATCAATGCCGCTCTACCGCGCATCCGAGACTTTCAAGGCGTCTCAGCCGAGGCGTTTGATGGTCGTGGCAACTACACACTTGGTTTGCGCGAACAACTGGTTTTTCCAGAGATCGACTACGATAAGATTGACAAAGTTCGTGGCATGGAAGTGAGCATAGTAACAACGGCTCGCACTGATGAAGAGGGACGACGGCTGCTCAGACTCTTGGGCATGCCCTTTAAGAAGTAACGCTGGAGGGCGACGATGGCAAAAACATCAATGATTGTAAAGTCTCAGCGCAAGCCAAAGTTCAAGGTGCAGCAGCATAATCGCTGCATGGTGTGTGGACGACCGCGTGCCTATATGCGCAAGTTTGGTCTGTGTCGCATCTGTTTCCGTGAGCGTGCGAGCCGAGGCGAGTTACCAGGTGTAACGAAATCGAGTTGGTAGCCCTATATGGGTAGGGGCAAAACACGAAAAGATTGACAGTTTTGCCCTTTGAAAAGGCGAAAGCGAAAAGGCGAAAACACAAAATGCTGTTTTCGTACTTCGGATTGTGGAGGCATTCCATGAATATGACTGATCCAATTGCGGATATGCTCACGCGCATTCGCAATGCGGTCACTGCAAAGCACACACGAGTATTGATTCCTGCGTCAAAAATGAAGCTGGCTATCGCACGTGTGCTAAAAGAAGAGGGCTACATCAAGGATATCGAAATCCTGAAAGATAACCCACAAGGAACAATTCGTATTACGTTACGTTACGCAGAGAAGACGCCAGTCCTGACAAACCTGAAACGTGTCAGCAAGCCAGGTTTGCGCGTCTACTCGAAGCGTACCGATATTCCCCGAGTCCGTGGTGGTTTGGGAATATCCATTGTATCGACGCCAAAGGGAATCATGACTGGTAGCAGTGCCTATCATCAGGGTCTCGGTGGAGAAGTCGTCTGCTACGTTTGGTAGACAGGAGGGATAGCATGTCTCGTATTGGACGCGCTCCGATTACTGTGCCTGCAAAAGTACAGGTAAACTGGACCGAAGACAATTTGGTCACAGTAAAGGGACCCAAAGGCCAACTTTCACAGCAGGTCGATCCCGCCCTGACACTTGCACTTGAAGACGGCACACTTTCGGTCACTCGACCTTCGGATAGTAAAGAGCACAAGGCCAAACATGGTTTATACCGTACACTGGTCAATAACATGGTGCTCGGAGTAACAACAGGCTTCACCAAGCAACTAGAAATTCATGGTGTTGGCTATCGTGCCGCTAAAGTGGGCGAAAACTTGGTCATCCAGGTGGGTTACTCTCATCCAGTAGAGGTGCAACCACCCGATGGTATCTCTCTATCTGTTGATGGTGTTGATGCAGCGACAAAGGCTACAAGAGTCAGTGTTACTGGTATTGACAAACAACTGGTAGGACAGGTTGCCGCGGTTATCCGTAATGTGCGCAAACCCGAACCTTATAAAGGCAAGGGCATTCGCTATACTGGTGAGGTTGTTCGTCGCAAAGCTGGTAAAGCTGGTAAAGTCGGCGGCAAAAAGAAGTAGGGGTCCGATGTATCGCACCCTCCGATTTATTGTACCTAATGTAGGGGTCAGATGTATCGGACCCAATGTAACGCGATGTATCGTATTCAATGTAGTGGCTCGATGTATCGCATTCGCGCATGTGTGGTAAGGAAGGTTCAAAGAAACGTAGTGCCGACCACGTATCTCAATTTATCCTTCCTTCATCACTGAGTAAACGAAAGGGGAGAGGTAAAAGCCAAAGTAAGCTTTTTCCTCCTTGAATTATGATTAAACGATTTCACGCAAATCAGGCAAGGCTGCGGCGGCACCAGCGTATGCGCAACCATTTGGAAGGCTCACAGACGCGTCCGCGTTTGAACGTGTTCCGTAGTGGGCAGCATATCTACGCTCAGGTCATCGACGATAGCACTGGTAAAACCTTGGTCGCGGCATCATCACTTGATGAGAGTCTGCGTTCCTTTAAGCCTGCACAGCCACAACAGCAGCCAGAAGAGACGACGCAAGAGCCTTCCTTGCTGGAACGTGTTGGTGGTGCGGTACAGTCTGTGGTGGAAGCTGCAACTGATGCTCTTCCAGTTGGAAGAGCAAAAAGTGCCAGGACCGAGAGGGCCGCGCCAGCAAAGAACGCACCTCAAAAAGGCGGCAAGGCTGGTGGGACGGCTGCTCCAAAGGTCAATCTTCCTGCGGCTCAAAAGAACGCACCTAAAACACCTGTTGAGGCACTCGCTGCCATTGCAAACAATAGAAAAGTTGCGATCTCACGTGAAGTAGGCAAACTTGTGGCACAGCGTGCAAAAGAACAGGGCGTCAGTCGTGTAGTCTTTGATCGCGGTGGATATGCCTATCATGGACGTATCGCGGCATTAGCTGAAGGCGCTCGTGAAGCGGGCCTGGACTTCTAGGCGCGATAAATCGTGCCCCTACAAAGGAAAAAGAATTAATGGCAAGAATAGACGCTACAAAACTGAACCTGGAAGAGACGGTGGTTGAAGTTAGCCGTGTCTCCAAGGTGGTAAAAGGCGGTCGTCGCTTCAGCATTCGCGCTTTGGTAGTTGTTGGTGATCACAATGGCTATGTCGGCTTCGGTTTCGGCAAGGCAAGCGAGTACACCGAGGCTATTCGTAAAGGTGTTGAGGACGCTAAGAAGCATCTGACGCAGGTTCCTTTAGCAGGAACAACCATTCCATTTATGGTGAAGACAAACTTTGGAGCCTCCGAAGTTCTACTCAAGCCTGCTGCTCCTGGTACTGGCGTTATTGCTGGTGGTGCGGTGCGTGCCGTGATGGAGTCTGCTGGAGTTAGAGACATTCTGACAAAGACACTTGGTAGCACTAACAAGGCGAATACCGTGCAAGCATGTATCAAGGCACTGCGCGAACTACGCTCACCCGATACTGAGGCACTACGTCGCGGCAAAACAGTCGTGGACATTGTTGGCAAGAAGCAGGCTGAACGTATCGCAATCGCAACCGCTAACGCAGCAGAGCAGGCAGCAGCACTGCGTGCCGCGCGCGAAGAAGAGGCACGTGAGACACGGGCAACATCGAACCGCCGGTCTGGTGGAGACCGTAATGACCGTGGAGACCGTCGTGGTGGCAATACTGGTGGCTCGAACGACCGTCGCGGTGGCGGCGGTAGTGGAGACCGTCGTGGCGGCGGTGGCGGCGGCAGCCGTCGATAGGAGCAGGGACAATGGCAAAACTACGGATAAAATGGGTACGCAGCTCTATTGGCTACCCACAGGATCAGAAGGATACAATTAAAGCCTTGGGCTTACGTAAGCTTCAGCGTACAGTTGAACACGAAGATAACCCCGCGATACGTGGGATGATTCGCAAAGTCGTTCATCTGTTGCAGGTAGAGGAGGTCGTCAGTGAAACTCTCTGATTTGCGGCCCGCTCCTGGTTCACGCGTAGACGAAAAGCGCGTTGGTCGTGGTCATGGCTCAGGTCGTGGCAAGACGGCAGGACGTGGTACAAAGGGACAAAAGGCGCGTACTGGTGGCAAGGTGCACCGTGCATTTAACGGTGGTCAGACTCGTCTCTCGAAGCGTTTAGGCTTCAAGCGTGGCCTCGGCAATAGCAATACAGCATTTCGTGATAACTACGCTGTAGTGAATATTGACGAGCTTGCGCTGATCGATACGAACATAACCGATATTCAGCCAGAAAACTTTGTAACGGCTGGTCTGATGACTCCTGCTGAAGGGCGTGGGCTAGTCAAGGTGCTTGGTGATGGTGAACTCGACCGCGCTTTGACCATTCATGCACACAAGGTTTCCGCGGGTGCCCGCACGAAGATCGAAGCTGCCGGTGGCAGAATTGAGATCATCCCAGTGCGCACCTATGAGAAAACCAAGCGTAAGAAGGAAGATAAAAACCCTCCTGCCGCTCAGACACCTGAAGTGCCTGCTTCACCCGCTCCGCAGCAAGAGAATTAATGAAGTAGCCAGGAGGTCAGGGAATAAAACTCCCTGGCTCCTGGCACGTATGATATATTGCAAACATTTCTGGAGTTCGTTGTAGTATTTTCTCTGTATATCTTCGTCTCTATCATTTCTAGGGTAAAGAGCGAAGAAAAAATGTCAAATGCGAATTGTAGAAGGAGTCTTCTATGTGGGAACGACTGCGAAGTATCTGGACCGTTCCTGATCTACGCAATAAGATTCTCTTCACGTTAGCGATGCTTCTGGTGTTCCGCGTTCTCGCGCACATCACGGTGCCATTAACGTCGGCAGAGAAGAGTACACTACTCAATCTTTTTTCTAGTAATAGCAAGAGTCAAGACCTTGGTCAATTGCTCGGTTTGCTCGATGTATTCTCAGGCGGGTCGTTGCAGACGTTCTCCATTGTCGCGTTTGGAGTATATCCATATATTACTGCAACAATTGTGATGCAGTTGCTGCAACCAATTATCCCTGCATTGCAGAATTTGTCAACACAAGGTGAGGCAGGACGAATGCGTCTTAGCCAGATCACACGTATTATTACGGTGCCACTTGCTTTATTGCAGGCGTTAGGGCAGTGCGCGATCTTCCAACAAGCGGGTGTGCTGACCAACTTCAGCCTTGTTGATCCTAAGTATGCACTGGAAACTTTCTCCATCCTGATTGCCCTGACCACTGGCACTATGATTCTAGTGTGGATTGGTGAATTAATCACGGAGAATGGTATTGGTAATGGTATCTCAATCATTATCTTTGCCGGTATTGTGAGTCGCCTACCCGGTTTTGTGCAACAGGGTTATCTTGCCGCGACATCAAGTGGTGGCACGAGTGGTGGTGTTATTAGCATCGTTGTCTTCTTGATAATTGGCTTGATTACCATTTTAGGCGTTGTGTACATCTATCAAGGACAGCGACGTATTCCTGTACAGTATCCAACGAAGCGACAAGTGGGACGGGGTATGCTGGTCGGTTCAGCTCAGACAACGTACATTCCCATGCAGGTAAATAGCGCGGGTATGATTCCACTCATCTTCGCGCAGTCTATGCTCATCTTTCCGGCTGTCTTGTCAAAGTATCTTACTGCAAGTACAACGCCATGGTTGAGCCAATCTGCATCATTTATTGCGACCTATGTTGTCAACACGAGTACGTGGTGGTACTGGCTTATCTACTTTGTTTTGGTAGTGGCCTTTACTTACTTCTATGCCTACGTCGTATGGCAACAGCAGAACATACCAGAGAGTTTGCAGAAGCAAGGCGCGTTCATCCCAGGCTATCGTCCTGGTGAACCGACGAGCAAGTACCTGTATGCTATTCTCAATCGTATCACGCTGGCGGGGGCTTTGTTCCTGGGCCTGATTGCCGTTCTGCCGTTTCTTTCGCGTATAGGTGCGAACCAATTGCTGGGTAGTGCTTCTATCCTCATCGCAGTTGGTGTGGTGTTGGACACGATTCGGCAGCTTGAAGCTCAGATGGTCATGCGTAACTATTCCGGCTTCTTGTCATGATGAATGGGCGCGGTTGTTCGCGCCCAAGGCTCGTACCGTTCTAGCGGGAGTTTCTTCATTGTGGCAACCTTACGAGGATCGCTTTGAGTGCAATGACGCGCTCCCACGATATTCCACCGGAGAAAAAACGTGAACATTATCCTATTCGGTGCGCAGGGGTCGGGGAAGGGAACACAGGCAGATAGACTTGCCGAAGCTTTAGGTATTCCCCATGTTGCTAGTGGGGACCTGTTCCGTGACGCGATCAAAGCTGAGTCTGAGTTGGGACGTAAGGCGAAAGAATACATAGATCAAGGGAAACTTGTTCCTGATGATCTCACCGTCAAAATGGTTCTCGACCGCATTCAAGAGCCAGATTGTACGCCGGGAGTGCTGCTTGATGGCTTTCCACGTACAATAGCTCAGGCTCATGCATTGGATGAAGGATTAGAGGCGAACGGCAGACATATTGATGTCGCTATCTATCTGAACGTTCCGCGTGACGTTTTGTTAAGCAGGCTTTCAGGAAGATACATTTGTCGCGCGCATCAGCACGTTTATAACATAAACACGAACCCACCGAAAGTTGCTGGGAAGTGCGACAAGGATGGTAGCGAACTGTACCAACGCAGCGATGATACCGGTGACGCGGTACAGAAGCGGCTAGACATCTTTTTCAATGAAACAATCCGTCTGCTCGACTACTATCGACCACAACAAAAGCTGTCGGAGGTCGATGGGAACCAGGGAATCGAGCAGGTGCAACAAGACCTTGTGCATGCTGTACAACACCACGGGGAACAATAACGAGAGAATAGATCATGGCTGTAATCATAAAATCAAAAGAAGAGCGCGAGAGAATCCGGGCGGCTGGACATATCGTGGCGGAGATGTTAGCGGAACTGCGTAACGCGGTACGCCCAGGAATAACAACACAAGAACTCGATGTGCTTGGTGCTGCATTGCTAAAGCGATACGGAGCTAAGTCCAGCGCATTGGGCTATCATGGTTATCCTGCATCACTCTGTACGTCAGTAAATGAAGAAGTGGTACACGGCATTCCAGGAAAACGTGTGTTAGAAGAGGGCGATATCATAACCCTCGATTTTGCCGCGAACTACAATGGCTGGCATGCTGACTCTGCAATTACTGTTCCCGTCGGGGAGGTATCTCCCGAAGTGCAACATCTCCTGAAAGTGACGGAAGACGCGCTCTATCGAGGTATCGCGGCTGCCCGTGCGGGGAACCATTTGAACGATATTGGGCGGGCGGTACAGCAGTTTGTGGAGGCCGCAGGGTTCTCCGTTGTGCGTAACTATGGTGGGCATGGTGTTGGTCGTAGTATGCACGAAGACCCACAGGTGCTCAACTATGTTGAGGCTGGGTATCCTAACTCTATCCTCAAACCGGGTATGGTGATCGCTATCGAGCCAATGGTGATTGCGGGTGCGAAGAAGACACAAGTGCTTGCTGATGATTGGACTGTTATCGCGGCTGATAGAACCAATGCGGCACATTTTGAACACACAGTCGCAATTACCGAAGGTGACGCCGACATTCTAACACGGTAAAGCGGGTGCGGAGGGAAGATACATATGTATGAATTTTCCCTCTCGACTTCTCGTAAAAACTATGTTATAATTCATAGTTGGCAGCAGCAGTTGACACTGCTGCCCTTTTGTACTTTCTGTTGACCCCATTATTAGGGAAAGGATTCTATGGCAAAGAAGGATGAGATCGAGGTAGAGGGTAAAGTGATTGAAGCCCTCCCCAATGCTATGTTTAAAGTTCAAATCGACGAGGAACACGAAGTTCTGGCAATCCTCTCCGGGAAAATGCGCATGAACTTTATACGTATAGTGCCAGGTGACAAGGTGCGGGTCGTGCTGTCCCCCTATGATCTGACACGAGGGCGTATCACCTATCGTCCGCGATCATAATATCGTGAGGTAGGAAGTAGAGCATCCTTCTCTATTCCTTTTCTCCTAAAGAAGCATTCAGTAGCTGAAAATAGACCGCGTGAAGGAAGGCTGTAGAGCGCAATCTTGCAGGCTTTCGTTTGTCCATTTTAATGTATTAATTTTTTCTGTCTCATTGATCGCTATAATTTCTACAACGATCTACGTGACCAGTAAGTAAGTAGAACTGTACAAGAGGAGGGTAAGCCATGAAAGTGCGAGCCTCAGTAAAACCGCGTTGTGATAGTTGTAAGGTGATCCGCCGCAACCGCGTTGTGATGGTGATCTGTAGCAAGGATCCGAAGCATAAACAGAAACAAGGATAGGGCGTTTCAAATCGCTCTACCACGGAAAGCTGGAGGAAAAGATGGCTAGAATCGCCGGCGTTGACATTCCACGAGAGAAGCGCGTGGAGATTTCGCTGTGCTACATTTTTGGGATTGGGCTGACCACCAGCCGCAAAATCCTGGAACGAACACGCATTAACCCTGATACAAGGGTAAAAAACCTGACCGAGGAAGAAGTGAACCGCCTTCGTGATGTCATTGACCGTGAACATAGAGTTGAAGGCGACCTGCGCCGCGAAGTAGACTTGAACATCAAGCGGCTCATTGAAATCGGATGCTATCGTGGCACACGCCACCGTCGTAACTTGCCCTTGCGTGGACAACGGACACGCACGAATGCACGTACACGTCGTGGACCAAAACGAACGGTTGCTGGCAAGAAGAAAGCCGCAGCGAAGAAGTAACGTCGGAGAGGATTTCTAAGCATGGCAGACAAGAAAAAGCCAACGGGTGCAGGCAAAGTAAGGCGGCGTGAACGCAAGTCAGTGCCGCGTGGACATGCACATATCCAGGCAACATTTAACAATACGATTGTGACTCTTACCGATCCCAATGGAAACGTTCTTTCCTGGGGTAGTGCTGGTGGTCAGGGCTTCAAAGGCTCCCGTAAAAGCACTCCTTATGCGGCGCAGGTCACAGCAGAAGTGGCAGCCCGTAAAGCAATGGAACATGGCCTTCGTCAGGTAGATGTCTATGTCAAGGGTCCTGGCTCTGGTCGTGAGGCGGCAATTCGCTCCTTGCAGACCTCTGGCCTCGCAGTCACTTCAATTACTGATGTTACACCTATTCCACACAATGGATGTCGCCCCCCGAAGAGACGGCGTGTGTAGCCCGACACCACGGGTAGTCATTGTGTCGCACGCACTGCGTGTGAGGAGGATTCATTTAGATGGCGCGTTATACCGGCCCCGTCTGTAAGTTATGCAGACGTGAGGGGGTTAAACTTTTTCTAAAGGGCGACAAGTGTTTAACAAAATGCACACTTGAGCGTCGCAATACTAAACCTGGACAGCATGGTGCAAGTCGTGCTCGTAAAGAGTCCGGTTATGCAAAGCAGTTACGTGAGAAGCAGCGCGTACGCCGTACCTATGGCGTACTAGAGCGTCAATTCCGCAAACACTTTGGTGCAGCCGCACGGCGTCCGGGTAAGACGAGCGAGAACTTGTTGCAAATCCTTGAGATGCGCCTGGACAACCTGGTGTATCGCATGGGATTCGCCGATTCGCGTGCACAGGCTCGCCAGATCGTTAATCATGGACATTTTGCGGTCAACGGTCGCAAGACAGACATTCCATCCTTTATCGCAAAGCCTAACGATGTTATCACGGTACGTGATCGTAGCAAGGGCCTGGAGTACTTTAAGACACGCGCATTGCTGTTAGCACAGAAGGGCGTACCAACATGGTTAAGCCTGGACATCAACGCGATGAGTGGGCGTGTCGTTTCCATACCATCACGCACGGACCTCGAACTGCCCTTTGATGAGCAGATGGTGGTTGAATTCTACCAGCGATAAACTTGCTGGTCTTAGGCGAAGAACTCTTGGACTACCGACGCGGGTGTGACAAATCAGACCTGTACAGAGATAGAAAGCGGTAGAAAAAGAAAGGCGGGTTAGAACCTTGCTAGATATTGCTTTGCCTCGCATTAAAAATACCAAAACACAGGGAAATTATGCGAGCTATGATATTGAGCCGTTAGAGGCGGGGTACGGAATGACCCTTGGCAACTCGTTACGACGTGTGTTGCTCTCGTCACTTCCAGGTGCTGCTGTAACCTCTATTCGGATCGAGGGCGTACAACATGAGTTTCAGGATGTCCCCAACGTTGTGGAGGATGTGACTGATATTGTGTTGAACGTGAAGAACCTGCGCCTCCGCTGTTTTTCAGACCATCCCGTGTCGATGCGCCTGGAAGTGACTGGGGAGCGCGTGGTGACTGCCGCTGATATCGTTGCGCCAAGTACGGTGGAGATTGTGAACCCTGAACTTCACATCGCTACGCTGGACAACGAGAATGCGCGACTTGAAATGGAGTTGGTTGTTGAGACGGGTAGAGGGTATATTCCCGCCGACTCAAAAGATGACCAACCTATTGGAGTTATTCCAGTTGACGCTATCTATACACCTGTGGTGAAGGCGAACTATACCGTCGAGCACACACGTGTTGGGCAGATGACCAACTTTGATAAGATCGTTATGGACGTGACGACTGATGGAACTATTACGCCGGATGAGGCGTTACGTCAGAGCGCGGATATCCTGGTGCGGCACTTTACATTGCTTGCCAATTATCGCGCCATGGTGCAAGAGATAGAGAAACCACCTCTGAGCAGCTTGCCAATTCCGCCAAAGATTTACGAAACACCTATTGAGGAGCTTGACCTTTCGGTTCGTGCCTATAACTGCCTCAAACGCAGTAACATTACGAAGGTTGGTCAGGTGCTATCAATGAACGAGGAAGACCTCCTCGGTGTGCGTAACTTTGGTGAGAAGAGCCTGCAAGAGTTACAGGAGCGGTTACTCCAGCGCAACTTCTTGCCCAGCCCAGGAAAAAGCACTGTCGGAGCCGGTGTAGACGGCGACGGCGGATTGGAGGAATAAGTTGAGGCATAGAATTGCTGGCAACCGTTTAAGTATGCCAGAGCCACGCCGTCGTTCCGCACGTCGTAATTTGATGGCTGGTCTTATCCGTTATGATCGTATCGAGACAACCGAAGCTCGCGCCCGTGCTATTCGCGCCGAGGTCGAGAAGTTGATCGATACAGCCGTGAAGGGCCACATTGCGGCCCAGGCGCATTTGAAGTCCATTGTGAATGATGATGATCGGGCTGAGAAAATTCTTGCGTTCGCGCGTCGTGGTCGTTTCTCCCTAAAGGGAACGGTTTCCACAAACGAAGAGCGCTTGGAACAGCAAAAGGCACCGCTCACCGATAAGGGACGTAAGTTCCTTGAAGACAAGCAGAAAGCACGCCGCGAGGAGTTGCTGCGTATTATCTCCAACGAGGACGATGCTGAGAAGGCGTTACAGGCCGCCTATCGTGCGATGGTGATTGAATTGCATGCACGTCGTGTTATTCTGAGCGCGCTACCAGACGAACTGGTTGTAAAGAAGATGTTCGACGAGCTGGCACCGCGCTATATCAACCGTCCAGGTGGTTATACCCGTATCACGAAATTAGGTAAGCGCAAAGGCGATGCCGCCGATATTGCTCAGATCGCGCTTGTATAATAGAAGGGCCTAATTCGTCGCGTCCTATTCACTATTAATATTGGAGAAGGACGTGATAAATCGGTCCCTACAGGGGGCGTGTAGGGCATGAATATTGCGTGTGGTATTGAATATGATGGCACCGGATATCATGGCTTTCAACGTCAACCTGACGCGCACGGACTAACAGTGCAAGGTGTGTTAGAGGCGGCAGTTCTCCAGATTTCGGGTGAGATGTCGGTGATACATGGGGCAGGTCGTACAGATGCTGGCGTACACGCGAGTGGGCAAGTAGTACACTTCCGCACTCACTCGCATCTAACACCAGATATATGGTTAAGAGCACTCAACGCGGTGTTGCCGGACTCGATAGCGGTGCGGTGGACAAAAGAGGTTTCAGATCGCTTTCATGCGCGCTTTAGTGCTCGAAGTCGGTCCTACCGCTACACTGTCTGGAATGATAGCGCGCCAACGGCACTTCTGGCTCGATACAGCTATTATCGTCCACTTTCACTGGATGTGGCGCGAATGCAAGATGCTTGTCAGCTTTTGTTAGGACGCAAGGACTTTGGAGCCTTCGGGCGTAGTCCTGATGAGACAAATCCAATGCGACCGGGGCCGCATTCCTGTGTTCGTACTATGCTAGAGGCCCGTTGCATACAACCAGTGGAAAACACATCTTGTATCTATTATGATTTTACCGCGGACGGTTTCCTGACAGGAATGGTTCGTAGGATGGTTGGAACGTTATTATTAGTAGGGCAGGGGCGCCTCTGTCTGAATGAATTTGAGCACATCGTGCAGCGTGCGGAAAAAACGCACCCTGGGGCGGCAGCACCAGCGCATGGGCTGTGCCTGGTACGGGTTGAGTATCCCGAAGAGTTTGGAGTAACAAACGCATGAAGACATATACTGCAAAAGCAGGTGATATGAACCCTCAGTGGTATATCATTGACGCTGAAGGGCAAATTCTTGGTCGTGTTGCTTCGCAGATCGCACAGATTCTGCGTGGTAAGCACAAACCAACATTCACCCCTAATCTTCCAACGGGAGATTTTGTGATCGTTATCAATGCCGACAAGATTGCCGTTACAGGCAACCGCATGGAGCAGAAGGTCTACTATCGCCATAGCCAGTATCCTGGCGGCTTGAAGAAGACAACCCTTCGACAGACTATCGAAGGTCGGTTTCCAGAGCGTGCTGTCATTCATGCCGTGCGCGGTATGGTGATGCACAACCGTCTCGGCGCGGACATCATGAAACGCTTGAAGGTCTACGCCGGTACCGAGCATCCACACGCGGCACAGAAGCCCGTTATGTGGACAGGGCCAGAGGCATTGTTGAAGAAGCCATCGGTTGAGACCGCCGAGGCGAAGTAACGGAAGAGGAGAAAATCCCTTGGCTGATACCATTAAGGGTGAATACTACTATGGCATGGGACGACGCAAAACGGCAGTAGCTCGTGTGCGCCTCTTCCCAAATGGCGAAGGCAATATCGAAGTCAATGGCAAGACTGCTTCAGCGTATTTTGGGCAGCGTGACGCGCTTCTCGCCGTCGTTGCCGCCCCGTTGCGCGCGGTTGACATCGACAACACATACAATATGACGATTCGTGTACTTGGTGGTGGCACAGCTGGACAGGCTGGTGCTATTCGCCATGCACTCTCTCGTGCTCTCCTGCGCATGAATCCTGAGTTCAAACTCGCCCTGCGTCGGGCAGGCTACCTTACACGTGACCCACGTATGAAGGAACGCAAGAAGCCAGGCTTGAAGCGTGCGCGTAAGGCTCCACAGTACACAAAACGCTAATACTGTTGAGGCTTTCTCAAACAAAAGGCTCTACTATACTCTTCCACTTGAAGAGTATAGTAGAGCCTTTTTATATCATCACGAATATGGTACACTACTGCTAGCATAGACACTTATTGAGAAAGTATAAGGTTTTAGGAGGCTCCTGGTTGATGATACAGCCTCTACACATTCAACTATTGGGTGACTTCCTACTGGTTTCAGATAATACTCCTGTGATCGTCTCTACTCCTCGGTTACAATCAGTGTTGGCGTATCTTGTGCTGCATCATTCGGTGCCTCAAAAGCGTTCTCATCTAGCATTTCTCCTATGGCCCGATTCGGCTGAAGCTCAGGCGCACTCTAACCTACGCAAATTACTCTATCAACTACGACAAATTCTTCCCAATATCAATCATTTTGTGTCTATAGATAGACACAGTGTACAGTGGCGTCCTTCGTCTTTAGAAGTTCCTTGGACATTAGATGTGCTACAAATAGAGAATGCGATTGCTGAAGCGAAGCAAGCGACTCAAGATACTAAGGTACAGAAACAAGCATTGCAACGTGTCCTAGACCTGTATCGCGGGAAGCTTTTACCTGATTGCTATGATGAGTGGGTGCTTCCAGAGCGAGAGCGCGTGCATCAAATATTTTTTGAGGCGGTGGAACACTTGCTCATACTGTTGGAACAGGAACGCGATTATGATGCTGCAATAAAAACTGCTCAGCGTCTCTTGCTCTATGACTCGCTGCATGAAGTAGCCTATCGCAACCTGATGCGTTTCTACGCGCTGCGCGGTGATAGAGCCGCTGCCCTTCGCGTCTATCATACCTGTGTAACCGTCTTAGAGCGCGAACTAGCGATAGAACCAGAAGAGGCAACACGCCAAGCATATGAAGCACTGCTCAATACAAATATGTCTTTAAAGCCCCCTTCTTTCATGTCACAAGGAGTAGGTACACCACTCGTAGGTCGCAGACATGAGTGGGAACAACTCCAGAGAATATGGCGGAGAGTTGAGGATGGGCAGATTCATATAGTTGTTCTCTCTGGCGAGGCTGGTATTGGCAAAACGAAATTGGCAGAAGAAATGTTGGTCTGGGCTAGTCGGCAAGGTATGATAACCGCACGCGCTCACTGTTATGCAGCCGAAGGAAGATTGGCATATGCACCTGTCACGGCATGGTTACAGACTGCTGATATACAGCAAGACATATTAGCTTTGGATACTATCTGGCTTTCCGAAATTGCGCGACTGTTGCCAGACCTACTCATTAAAAGACCTGACCTTTCCCGTCCCACACCTATGACACAGGACTGGCAACGTCAACACTTCTTTGAAGCCCTGACGCATGCCCTATTAAACACACGTCAACCATTATTGCTCTTGCTCGATGACTTGCAATGGTGTGATGATGAGACGCTAGAATGGCTTCACTACTTGTTACGCTTCGAGCCACATGTCCGCTTGCTTCTTGTTACAACTGTACGCTCAGAGGAAATTCTGGCGGGACATCCCTTGCTCACTCTGCTTAGTATGTTACAGAGGAATTCTCTTGTAACAGAAATCACACTTGAACCGCTTAATGCCAACGAGACATTATCTCTAGCGGAGCATATCGTGGGCCATCAGCTTAGTACAGACATGGACAGCCTGTATTCTGAAACAGAAGGCAATCCTCTCTTCGTAGTCGAGATGGTGCGAGTACGAACGCAAGGACAACAAGAGAATGGCGTTCAGAAAGATGCACATTCTGTACAGAGAAGACTTCCTCTGCTGACACAACCCGCCTCAACACTTCCTCCCACAATACAAGGCGTTCTCACAACGCGACTTGCACAACTTTCACCAGTGCCACGCGAGTTAGCAAACGTAGCGGCAGTAATTGGGCGCGAGTTCTCTTTTGCTGTACTTACCCATGCCAGTAGAGAGGGTGAAGAAATCATAGTTCAAGGCTTAGATGAATTGTGGCATAGGCGTATAGTGCGTGAAAAGGACAGTATGAACTACGACTTTAGCCATGATAAACTCCGTGAGCAAACCTATGCTATGCTAAGTTCTGCACAACGGCACCTCTTGCATCGTCGTGTTGCGGAAGCATTTGAAGTAGTATACGCGGAAAACTTGGATAGTGTAAGCATACAGATAGCCATGCATTATGAGCGGGCAAGTTTATCAGAGCAAGCAATTCCCTACTACCAACGTGCTGGTGAGGTCGCTCAACGAATCTACGCAAAGGCGGACGCTATTCATGCTTTTCAGCAAGCGATCACGTTACTTGAAGCAAGTACAAATGGTTATGTGCAACGGGAAAAAGATTGGAAGCAAGCCCCTACTTTGTATGAACGCTTGGGTGACATTTTCGAGACTGCTGGGCAACAGCTGGAGGCACGAGAGAGCTATCAACGTGCAATGGCTCATATACCAGTACAAGAGTATATCTGGCAGGCACGTCTCTGTAGAAAGAGCGCAAATACATGGAAGTCTGAAAGTGGTAATCCTCAAGAGGTCCAGCATATCTATACTGTACAAGGTTACAAAGAAGCAGAACGCATGTTAGGACAAGTACATGATAAGTCGAGTACCGAGTGGTTGCAAGAGTGGATACACCTTCACCTGGATCAACTCGTTCCACTACGAGCTTCCGCAGATGAGATGACCGACATAATTGAAAAAGCTCGGCCTGTCGTTGAACAACATGGCACGCCAGAGCAACGTGGACTCTTCTTTCTGACGGTTTGTATGCGAGACCTTGCTCGTGACCGCTATATTGTCTCAGAAGAAACAGTCTTATACTGTCGCACTGCATTAGCAGTTATCGCACAGACAGACGATACAAATTTACTTGGATTTGCACATTTTGCTTTAGGAACGTGCCTACTCTGGTCTGGTCATCTTGATGAAGCAGAGAAGCATCTGCGTATAGCAATGCGTGTAGGGGAACAGATGGGCCATATTATGCTACGCGCACGATGTATGACATTTTTACCGTTCATCTATCGACAGCGTGGACAAGTCGAAGCTGTTCGCCACGAAATCACACGCGCCCTGTCTTTGCCACAAGTTGGAAACATTAAGATTGTTACAGGACATCGAGCATGGGTGGCATGGCGTGATGGGAACCTGAGTGAAGCTGAAAAATATGCACGTGCTACGCTAGACGATTGGCAATATCGAAGACATCTCAATTCTTTTCATTGGACTGGTGTGTGGCCTTTGATCGCTATTGTACTTGGGCGAGAAAACATCCCTGAAGCAATAGACTATGTACGCATGCTGCTCGATCCCACACAACAACCTCTTTCTGAAAAATTGCGCCTTCTGCTTGAAAGGGCACTACAAGCATGGGATAGAGAGCAGTATGAGTTTGCTCATACGTTTCTGCAACAGGCATTACCTGTTGCAGAGGACCTTGGCTATCTTTGAGGGAGAAATATAGCGATTGTAGAGAGGTAACATGTCAGGGGCAAGCCCGGTAGGCCTTAACGTAAGGGCAAAAAAGAGGTTTCCTGTGAGGCTAGGGCACCCCTTGCGGGTGCCCTGGTGTCTCCGTTGATTCCTTAAGTTAACGCCTATTGCTTCGTCAAGCTTCGATTGACGCATTACAATCGTTCCAAGATCATGCATGAAAGCTATTTGATGCTTCATGTTCATGTGTCAAATGAACTTTGACGAAGCACTATGGGGCAAGTCCTGTCATGCTATCTATCCTTCGATTACTTCGTGTATTGCACTACTGCACAATCACCGTCAGGTTCATCCCTTGATGAACAGTACAATAGATGTGGTAAGTGCCTGCTGTGGTAAAGGGTCCAAGCTCAATGCTTTTGCCACTGACTTGTATATTGTCAACGCTAGGTGCACCTGTCTCTTTCTCTGCTTTCGGTGTACCGTTTTGCCACGTGCCATTGGCAAGAATATGCAGCGAGGAAGTATCATCTATGAGCAGAAGCTTGGAGCCTTTGGTAACGGTAACAGACGGTTGAAGAAAGTTGCCAGGACCCATGTGTACAGTTGACACACCATTTGTGGTTGTTGTCACTATGCTTGTTATTGGAAGCGGTTGTGCAATTGCCGCGATAAGGAGGCCACCAACGACAACACCTACGATACCTGTTACTGCGGCTGAAAGCCAACGCGGAGTATATCGCTCGCCTTTGTGGTAGTTTTGCAATGCCGCCCCAACGCTTGCTCCAAGTGCTATGAAGATGAACGCGATAATCAACATATCCAGCGCAAAGGCAAGAAAATCTTCTCCTCCCGTCCCCTTTGGATTGGTCAGGTGATACGTGACGAAAGGCTGATTGGCTATCTGGTATAGAAAAATGCCACTTATAAGTGTGAGCAGTAGCGGCATCCAACGCAATCCGGTGAGCGTAAGAAATGCACATACAAGTAGTGCTGTAGCCACAATGATTAATGCTCCATTTGATGGTGGACCTATACTGATAGCGAGTACAGCACTAGCGACAGTGCTTCCAAGAAACGCTACAAAATTTAGTTTGTCAAAGGCGGACAATGGTTGACGTGAGAAAAGTGGTGTGCGTATTTTTATCAGGGTATTCATCTTTTTTTCCTTTTAACGTAAAGTTATATGGTATGTTATTTGCCAATGGTTTCTACCATTCCTACCTGGGCTGGTTGCCGTATTAGGGATTTGCCATAATGTACAATGACAAGAGCGACGATAAGCCATAGACCAACTGCATAAATGGCATACCATAGAGATTCCTGGGCGGGTGAGACCGCTAGTGGGCTAAATGCGACTAGGAAACCTGTGGAGCTAGCATGCATGATCTGACTCAGCAATATACTACTTGTGTTGGAATAGACCCAAACAATGAGGACTCTGAGAGCAGTGAGAGCTACAACAAAGGCGAGAGCAAAAGGCAGCCAGTACACACCGTGCGGACTGGCGGCTCCTAGAAAATCAATCACTGGTAGATGCCATAGTCCCCACAGCACTCCAAGGAGGAGAGCGGCAGAGAGAGGGCTGTGCTTCTCCCGCAATTTGGGAAAAGCATACCCCATCCAGCCGATTTCTTCGATCAGGGCGGATACAATGCCAAACATAAGACCGAATGGATTTAGACCTGGTGTGAAAACTGGGGAGAACAGGGTACGCAGAAAAAAAAGAGCGATCAGAATCAGAATCGGGGGAATAAGTAATGCTGCTGTATACCAGCGTAGGCGCACATGCACATGCGTTATACGGGAAAACAAATCTCGCAACCCCTGCTTTCCGGCAACAATGCTTATCAAAACGATGCCTGTAATACAGGGTCCAAGGATCAGAATTGGGTACATGAGTATGCCATCAAGACGTGATAGGCTCTCACCTCTTAGAAGTGTTGGCGCAACTACTACTAAAGCACCAACCCAGGAAATTATATAGGTCATGCTAAAGTAAGTCGCAACAGGATGACGTTGAATAAAAGTCTTGATATTCATAGGTATTCTCCTGGTATCTAGCAACTCCACTTTTTAGTATGGATGATACTGTTCTTCATCATAGGCAGAGTGTATAATATGTACCGCTTCTAAAGCGTTGCTTGGGGCGTTCCCTCTGACGAAAATGTATGTAGTATAAGCTTGTTGACTACTCTTTTCAGGTAGAAAACAGAAGAGACGGCTTGGTTGCTATGCAATCAAGCCGTCTCTTCTGTTTTCTACCTGAAAAACTTAGTCAACAGCCTCACTGTGCTGACGAACTTTTGTATAAACAGGTGTACACCACTGACCCCGATAGTCGGGATGCTTACCGCGTACCACATCAAAGTAGAGGTCTTGCAGCTTTTTACCGATGGGACCAATAGTGCCATTCCCAATTGGCCGATGATCGACGCTGATGACAGGGGCAATTTGTGCGCCTGTACCACACAGGAACATTTCATCGGCAATGTATAACTCAGTTCGGTCTATCGAATGTTCTCTGGTAATGTAACCAAACTCGCGCTGTGCCAGCTTGATAACTGTGTCACGAGTGATGCCGAGAAGAATATTCTCGGTTGCACCAGGAGTGACCAACTCATTATCGAATACCAGGAAGATATTTTCTGCACTTCCCTCGGAGACATTGCCTTCATGAGTAAGCATAATTGCTTCATCAAAACCGTTTTGCATCGCTTCGCTTTTGGCGAGAGCCGCATTGACATACCCGCCTGTCACCTTTGCACGTGCAGGAAGGGCGTTATCATCGAGACGACGCCAAGATGAGACACCACAGTGCATACCCGATAATGGAACATAGTCCCCTTGTGGCTCTGAGGTTAGAATGAAATGGTCAGCGAGATCATGCAAACGCACACCAAGTACCTCTTCACCCTTATAGACTACCGGGCGCAGGTACACATTTTCATGCTGGTCGTTACGTCTCACCAGTTCTACGCTGATCTCAACCAACTGGTCAATAGTGTAAGGTAGTTTCATCTGTAGAATTTTACAGGAACGAAGCAGTCGCTCATAATGTTCACGTAAACGGAACAAATAGACTTCCTCATCTTGTGCGTTCCAGTAGCCACGAATGCCTTCAAAGCAGCCTGTGCCATAGGCGAAGGCGTGTGTGCGTACGGAGATGACGCCACGTTCGGCTGGCACAAACTCGCCGTTCATAAACAGTTCTTTTGCATTCATAATGTGTAGGGATAAGCGGCGTCTTCGCTACTTATCGCAAAACCTCCTTCTTATTCTTGTATGGAATACAGTATACGACAGAGAAGAGGGCAATGAGTACAGCCAAAACGCGAACGTATACCGTTTGGCTGATGTATAAATGATACAGATACGTGGTAAGGACCAGATTTATCGCGTCCGAGGCGCAATTCATTGCGTGAGAGGCCGATTCTACCTCTTCTTGTTTCACATATAGCCAATGAATTGGCCTCGGACGCCGTAAACGTGGTCCCTACAACGGTCATATGACGTTTGGTAAATCCCAACAGATTTTCATATCCATACCAATTTGTTAGACAGAAACGAATTTACAAAATCTTCTTGCCCAGAGCGGAAAGAATAAGCTCGACCGCGAGTTTCGCCGTCGTATTTTCGCTGTCAAGAATAGGATTGACCTCGACAACATCCATCGAGACGAGGCGTTGTGAGGCGGCGACAAGCTCCATCGCAAGGTGTGCTTCACGATAGCTGAGACCACCACGTACAGGTGTGCCAACACCAGGAGCTTCGCGAGGATCAAGCGAGTCCAGGTCTAAGCTCAGATGGATGGGATTATCATGCTGGCTTGCAATGGCGATAGCCTCTTTCATCACCTCAGTCATGCCACGCTGATCAATATCAGACATAGTGAAGACGGAGATATTATGTGTACGCAGTAGCTCCTGCTCTTGTATGTCGAGGTCACGCGCACCTAAGATAACGATGGTCTCTTTGTTGATTTTTGGTGCCCAACCGCCTGCATGCGTGAGGTAGTTGTTCCCTATACCTGCGAGCGCGGCGAGTATCATACCATGAATATTGCCCGATGGAGTGGTTTCATCAGTATTGAAGTCCGCATGAGCATCAACCCAGATAACGCCAATATTCTTATAGACGCGTGCAACACCACTCACAGAGCCAAGCGAGATGCTATGATCTCCACCAAGCAGGAGCGGAAATTCATGCTCCTCCAGGGTTGTGCTAACTAGCGTGGAAAGTTCTCCAGATGCGGAAATGATGGGTTCAAGATATTTGAGATGTGGTTGGCCTTCTGGTCGGCTCTCCGGTTGGGGAATGGCGATATTGCCTATGTCGGAAACGCTGTGTCCAAGCTTTTGTAGTTGTTCGCTGAGTCCGGCGTAGCGGATAGCACTCGCTCCCATATCTACGCCGCGTCTGTCCGCACCCAAATCCATTGGCGCGCCAAGAATACGAATGTGCATGTTTGTCCTCCCTGCTCGTCATTGAACAGTTTCTTTCGCCTTCATTATAGACCTACGTAAGTGCCTTTGTCCACAATGTTCCTCTAAAGACAGAGCTATTCAAACGTCAAGCAGCCACATGACAGGGGCAAGCCCTGTCACTACTATACACAGACTGGCGTGGCGAAGCTACGCGGTGGTGATTAGTATAGTAGTGACAGGGCTTGCCCCTGTCATGCTTATCATGCCCGCTACATTATCCTCTATTCTCGATTGCTTTATATTCAGTCACTTTCGGACCGACATACTCTGCGCGCGGGCGAATGAGACGATTATTGGCGTATTGCTCAAGAATGTGCGCAGTCCAACCTGCGGTACGGCTTGATGCGAAGATGGGTGTATCGAGGTCGATGGGAATGCCGAGTGAGTAGTAGACCGAGGCGGAGTAGAAATCAACATTGGCGTAGAGATGCTTGTGTTCCATGACGTACTTTTCAATAATGCGCGATATTTCATACCAGCGTGTATCGTTGTTGCGCTTGCCTAGCTCCTCGGACATCGCACGAAGATGAGTCGCACGAGGATCGTCTGTACGATAGACGCGATGCCCAAAGCCCATAATACGCTCTTTGCGCTCTAATGCATCGTGAATGTATGACTCAGCACGATCTGGCTCATCAATGCGTAACAACATACGGATAACTTGCTCGTTTGCGCCGCCGTGTAGAGGGCCAGAGAGCGCACCAATCGCAGCTGTAACAGAGGCGTAGACATCCGCCTTCGTGCCAGCACTCACACGTGCCGCGAAGGTTGAAGCGTTTAGTTCGTGGTCTGCATGCAGGATTAAGGCTACGTCCAGAACGTGTGCGGCATACTCATCGGGCATGGTGCCAGTTAGCATATAGAGAAAGTTAGTGGCATGATTAGAGTCATGTAGAGGCGCAATTGGATCATTTCCGTTACGAATGTTTTCCCAGCTTGCTATGATGGTAGGTACTACCGCGGTCAGGCGTATCGCACGTCGATAGTTTGCTTCATCAGACTTGTCCCCTGGTTCTGGATCAAACGCTGAGAGCGCGGAGACGGAGGTACGTAAGACATCCATTGGAGAGGTAGTTGTGGGCAAGAGTCGCATGATAGAAACAAGAGCATCAGGCAATGCACGTTGCGCGATAAATTGCTGTTGAACCTCTTCAAGTTGCGCTTGTGTTGGAAGTGCGCCATGCCAGAGCAGATACGCGGTCTCTTCAAATGACGAATGTTGAGCCAGATCATGGATATCAACCCCGAAGTAGGTAAGTTTACCTAGCTTGCCATCGAGATCGCAGATACTTGAGTTTGTTGCAACAACATCTTCCAGTCCTGCACCAGTATTGGTGGACATAAACGCTCCTCCGTGAGAACATAGGCTTCGTCATAGGAGGGATGATCCCGACAAGGGAGTCAACCTCTGCTTCCTCGGCGAAGCAGAAACGCGTGACACACAACCGTATTGTGTGTCTAATGGAAGTATTATAGTCCGGTATGCCAAATTATGTCAACGCAGAGGGATTTATACATCGGCTTTAATAGCATTATTGGCGTGACAGGGGCAAGCCCTGTCACTACTATACACGAGGTTTTGTTGCAAGCTACACAGTAGCGGTCAGTATAGTAGTGACAGGGCTTGCCCCTGACATGCCCCACTTGCCCCTGACATGGCCAATATGTTACACTGGCGCAAATAGCCAGACAAGTGAGGCGAGTTTCATGAGTAAGGCCATGCGAGATGATGAAGAACAACTCATCGCTCGTAGCCAGCGCGGAGACGTGAATGCATTCAATCAACTCGTGTTGCACTATCAGCAGACGCTGTATAGTGTGGTCTTTCGCATGCTTGGTGATCCAGATACAGCCGCCGATGTGACACAGGACGCCTTTATTGCAGCGTTCAAGGGTATTGGGACGTATCGTGGCGGTTCTTCGTTTCGCTCGTGGTTGTTGCGTGTCGGCTCGAATATGGCATGCGATTCTTGGCGGCGCACACGACGTAGGCCAGCCGAGTCGCTAGAGGCACTGACGGAAGACGACGAGGCACACGCTCCTAGCTTGCTAAATGCCTTAGCAACAACTGGCTTGGAGGGCAACCCCGAAGACACGTTGCTCAATCAGGAGTTACAGGCATTGATACAACGTGGGCTAGAGGAGTTGCCGCTTGAACAACGTGTCGCGGTTGTCCTCTGCGATATCGAAGGTCTTTCTTACGAAGAGGTGGCGGCAACGACAGAGGCATCACTTGGCACAGTCCGTTCGCGCATTTCACGTGGACGCGCCCGCTTACGTACGTATTTACAAGAGCACAAGGAACTTTTACCGCGTAGCTATCGTCTTACCAAAGAATAAACTTTCACTCCACCACAAATAATCTATTATGGAGCATATGCGTGGCAAAACAAGAGCAACACCTGACAACGGCACGGCTTTCGGCCTACATTGATGGGCAACTGTCGCCAGAAGAGCAAACACAGACCGAGGCACACCTGCAAAATTGCGCGGTGTGTCAACAGCAACTGGCGGAACTACGACAGACCGTCGCGCTACTTCGTGCCTTGCCACAACCTCCATTGCCGCGCTCGTTTGTGTTGCCAACTGCTGAACCCGCTCTAGTATCATCACGTGACTCACATATTGCACGTCCATTGGCTCCAATCACGCTACTACCACGTCGGAGCGGATGGCCTACTTATGTTACGGGTGCGGTCAGGGCTGTAAGTACGCTAGCGGCTCTCGTTGGCATTGTCTTTTTGCTCTCCGGCCTCTTTGGAACAGTGATACCCAATGGTAGCACCGCTTCCAATGGAGGAGGTATTAGTTCAAGCGGAGGAGCAAGTCCAACACTAGCACCTAATATGCCGCGTATTACTCGTCAAGGAACAACGCCCTCTTCCACAAAGGGGCAAACTGTGACAGGGTCTAGCTCACAGAGACAGGCACCGGTGCAACAGAGTCCCTTGCAAGCATTCCTGACGTTCTTTAATCCGAGTACAGTTTGGGTACGCGCAATTCTCGGTATGATTTTGTTAGTGTTGGGGATTGTTGGTTTTGTTATGGTGAGACGACTGTAGGGACCGATGTATCGCGTCCTTGCCAGCATCGATTATGCCACGAGGACGCGATACATCGGTCCCTACAGTCGCATAAGTTCTTGCAATATCGTCTAGTTTTTTGTATGTTCTATAAGGAACATTTCTCACTCTCATTCTTTTTTTGCTAGACAGACATATACAATCAAGGAACATATATGGACACTCCTTTTGCGCTGATCTCATCGGCGATCAATGTGGTGGTAACGGGCCTGTTCGCGGCTGTTGTGCTGCGTCAATATTTGAGACGCCACCGCTCATATCAACTGTACTGGTTCGTTGGCTTGTTGATGGCTTTTGTTGCGACACTGGCCTATGTGTTTATGCTACGCGTACAGCCTGCAAGCTACAACGGTATTATTCTCTTTCGCGCCTACTACATTCTTGGTGTGCTTACTCCTGCATGGTTGGGATTGGGCAGCGTCGCGCTGATAACCAGTCCTCGCGTCACGACATGGTGTTTGACCTTTCTTTATCTTTTGAGTGGCGCGACAACGGCTTTAGTGTTGCTGGCACAAATCAATATGCAGCAGTTGAGCCAGATCGTTGGTCCGGGTACTGGCATTCTACGTCCTGGTCCGTGGCTTGTCCTGGTCATTATCATCAACACACTGGGCGTTGTCGCGGTTGTGGGTGTGGCAATCTATTCGGGATTTAAGTTGTATCGGCGACAACAGAATATCGCAGGTTTGCGTACCAGCAATATTTTGTGGGCCAATGTACTTATTCTCCTGGGCGACTTGATAAACGCAGGGGCAGGTAGTGTAGCGCGAGTCCTAGGTTTCGAGAGTGGCTTCTGGGTCCTGATGGCGTTTGGATGGGTTATCTTCTTCGTCGGCGTGTTGCTGGCAAGTCGGCGATCTTCAGCAGCAAGAGTTGTACCCACAAAAGACTTCGAGGACGCCGAGAAACGGCTGGCATCTTCAAAGTAAGCCAGGAACATAAAAAAGGATATTCTTTGTAGAAGAAGTGTACAGATTTTTATATTTGTACATATTTTTACAGATTACGTAACCTGTTCATAACCATTTCTCTACTCCTTTGCGTTATACAAAGGCTTTATAATAGCTCTGCATCTTGTCTTTTCCCTATTTGGGTAGTCTTGAAACACCATATCATATAACTTTGAGCAGGATGCAGAAAGTGAAATGAAATGGTAAAACGTATCTTCGGTATGCGCTCTGTGCTTGTTGCTTGCCTCGCTCTACTTCTGGTTGTTGGTGTACTCTATCAATTCACCAGCACACGTGCGACTCAGCAAGTTCGTGCAACCGTAACATCCCACTGGTTGTATGTGGTGGAGGATGGAACGGTATTTGTCTATGACATTGACCATAATCACGCGTTGGTGAAACAATTCGCCATTCCTGAGAAGGGCAAACGTGGAGTTGCGGTTTCCCCAAGTCGAGGACTGCTTTACGTCTCCTTCTGTGGTCCGAATGTCTGTAATGGACAACACGGCGGTTTGCTGGCTTATGATCTTGTGCACAACAAAGTGGCATGGAGCGTCAATTATCCCTTTGGCGTCGATCAACCTGCTATCACTCCTAATGGTTCTACGATCTATATGCCACACGGCGACGGCTCGGATGGCCTGACATCTATTATCGACGCAAGTAACGGCAAAGTTCTTGGCTCGATCAATACAGGGACCTATGGTCATAATGTAGTCGCCTCGCTCGATGGTTCTCAAGTGTATGTGACAGGCTACACTGGTAAGAACTACAACTATATCCATGTGGTGAATACAGCGACAAAGAAAGTCACCGATGTAGGACCGACGAGTAATGGTGTGCGTCCATTCACCGTGAATGGTAAGCATACGCTTCTATTCACTACATCCAGTAATGCTTGTGGCTTCCAGATACTTAGTCTCACCTCCGGCAAGCCTCTATACACTACTCGCTTTGGAGGCTCCTGTGCATGGTCTGCGAGCACCGCACCTAGTCATGGCATCTCACTCTCGCCTGATGAGAAACGGGTCTATGTGATGGATGCACCCCTGGATAAACTAGAAGTGTATGATGTAAGCAAATTGCCAACCTCAGCACCAAAATTCGTTGCTGCAGTCCAATTGAGTTCAATGGCTGGATACTCAGGTTCCTGTCAGACCTTTTGTGAGCGCGAAGGGTGGGTCTTAAACGACCTCTCCGGTCGCTATGTCTATGCTGCTGACGCGGGAAATGTGATATCAACCAGCACCTTGAAAGTGGTGGCAACACTTCCTGCGTTGAAAAATACGCGCCAATTGGTAGAAATCGACTGGACGAATGGGGCTGTCAGTGCGACAAGTACACGCTTTGGTTTAGGTCATGTGACCAAATAAACCTTAGGCAATGCATTGATTCCATCTGCAAAAGACTTTGAGGATGCTGAGAAATGTTTGGCATTCTCAAAGTGACAGAGCAGGGCGTCCCCTTGCGGGCGCCCTGGTAAAGCTTTGATGGACTAGCAGAAACACGAACAAGCGTATTTATGTATAATAATACGCTTATTCTTTTAAATATTTGTATACCTATTTATGCCTTTCACAACCGTTTCTTAACCATTTCTCTTCTCTTTCTCATCCCATATGAGTTTTACAATAGTCTTGCATCTTGTCTTCAACAAAAAACTCTCCATCAGTTTAAGCTATCTTCTAAACACTTATGCTATGTAAAATCTGAGCAAGATGCGGGGAAGTGGAAGGGGAAATGAAATGGTAAAACGTATTTTTAGTATGCGCTTCGTACTTGTTGCCTGTTTTGTATTGCTTCTAGTCGTTGGTGTAGCATATCAACTCACCAATACGCGGGCGACTCTCAATGCTCATGCCGCAAGTGCGACATCTCATTGGTTGTATGTGGTGGAAGATGGGACAGTATTTGTCTATGACATCGACAAGAATCATGCCTTGGTGAAACAATTCACCATTCCTGAGACCGGCAAACGCGGAGTCGTGGTCTCACCGAGTCGAGGGTGGCTCTACGTTTCCTTTTGTGGTGCAAATGTCTGTGCTGGGAGTCACGGGAGCTTGCTGGCTTATGACCTTATAAACAACAGAGTAGCGTGGAGCGTTACCTATCCTTTTGGAGTCGATCAACCCGCTATAACTCCTGATGGCTCCAAGATTTATATGCCACATGGCTCTGACTCCTCGGATGGTATCACCTCCATTATTGATGCGAGCAATGGTAACGTTATTGGCTCGATCAACACGGGCACTGATGGACATAATGTGGTGGCATCGCTAGATGGTACTCAAGTGTATGTGACAGGCTATACTGGTACCAACTACAATTATGTACACGTGGTGAATACCACCACCAATCAAGTAACCAACGCAGGACCTACGATCAATGGTGTGCGCCCATTTACTGTGAATGGCACGAATACACTTTTATTTACTACGTCTAGTAATACCTGCGGCTTCCAGGTCCTCAGTCTCACTTCTGGTGCCCCATTGTATACTGTTCCATTCAGTGGCTCCTGTGCGTGGTCTGCGAGCACTGCACCTAGTCATGGTATCTCGCTCTCGCCTGACGAGAAACGGGTCTATGTGATAGACGCTCCTCTTGACCAACTGGAGGTCTATGACGTAAGCCATCTGCCTACGTCCGCACCTACGTTCGTTGCTAGTGTGCAACTCGGCTCACTAAGTGGATATTCAGGCTCCTGTCAGACCTTTTGTGAGCGTGAGGGCTGGGTTTTGAACGATCTCTCCGGTCGCTATGTCTATGTAGGTGATACAGGAGATGTCATAGACACAAGCACGTTGAGATCGGTGCAAACGCTACCCGCACTACAGAATACACGCCAAATGGTAGAAATCGACTGGACAAATGGCGTTGTGAGTGCGACAAGTACGCGCTTCGGTTTGGGGCGTGTGACCACTCAACCTACTCCTACACCGCCGCCGAGTACACCTACTGCTCCTACAAACAAAACATGGTACTTTGCTGAGGGACGCGTGGGTAAGGGCTTCCGTGAGTACCTGACGGTTGAAAACCCATCCGCTACAACCTGCGCTGCTAACATTCAGTACAACTACACACCCGATGGTGGCGCGCCAGTGACGAAGACAGTCGCAATCACCATTCATCCTTCTAGTCGCTGGACAGAAGCAGTTCATCAAGATTTAGGGTATACAGAGGTGTCGCGTACTGCGGCAGATGTTGCCTCCGTTGTAACCGTGAATGCAGCAGCGACACCAAATTGTAGCGGAGTAGTTGTCGAACGTCCAATGTACTTCAGGAACTTCCACGGGATTTCTAGTGGCACTGATGTGCTTGGTGCGACTTCCTTGAACACCAACTACTACTTTGCTGATGTGCCAAGTTCGTCAAATACTACATCATACTTGACCATTCTGAATCCTAACAACGCGAGCGCAAACGTGACTGCGACCTATTACTTAAATGGTACCATTGTGGGAACACAAACGACGATAGTTGCGGCGAATGCACGTGGCAATATTGATCCAGGTGCGATTACCCTTCCTACGCATGTTGCTGCCGTTGTAACCTCTAGTCAGCCAATTGTGGTGGAGCGTCCTACCTATCTTGTAGGTGCGCCTGTCAATGCTGCCTATGACATCATGGGTGCCTCTAGCCCGTCGAAGGATTGGCTCTTTGCTGAGGGGTACACAAGCGCAACGCAAGAGTACCTTACGATTGCCAATATTGATTCAGCGAAGACAGCCGCGACAGTGAACATCACGCTCAAGTCTAAGATTGGTGCAACGAAGACTTATACGATTACGGTTGGCGCACAAAGCCAGACGATCTGGAATGTCAATGCGAACAACAGCTTTGCAGGCTCTTCACCTGAGGTTTCCGCCGAGGTGACAGCAACGGGCGCGAACATCGTTGTGCAACGCGAAATGTACTTCACGTACAAACATACGTTGACTACTGGACGCGCGATGACCGCTGTTGGTGGCACCGATGTTCTCGGACAAGTGGGACCAGCCACGCACATGTCCTATAGCTTTGCGGAAGGCTATGCCAACACGGGCTATAATGATTGGTTAACTATCCAGAACCCAACTAATACTGCTGAAACTATCTCTGTTACTTTGTTCAACCGTTTAGGACAATCATATACGCAAAACGAGCCAGTGGCAGCGAACTCTCGTTTTACCGAGGATATCGCATCGATCATGCAAGGGAAGATTTTCCATGCAGGTTCCAATATTGATGCTAACTCGTTCTCAATGACGGTGCAGACGACCAATGGTGGCGTCTTCGTTGCCGAGCGTCCAGTCTACTTTAATACTAACGGTTCATCATTCGCTGTGCAAGGTGGAGACGATATCGTTGGCTATACAGGGGGCTAATAGTTCTTACATGTAACACAATGGGTGATGCCGTTTTCATCATGAAAACGGCATCACCCATTGTGTTATTTTACTGTTCTTAAGAAGCCTGTAACTCGCCGAGTTTTGCGTTGACCGTTTGCTGTTGACCATTGCGATAGTAGGTTACAGCAACACTATCGCCTGGGTTTTTGGTGATAAGCGCGTTCCCAAGCGATGATATGTCGTTGATCGTTGTGTTATCTACCTTTACAATCACATCACCAGATTTGAGTCCTGCATGCTCAGCCGCTCCACCACTGGCAACGCTCGTGATGAGCACGCCGTGATCGATACCGAGATTGTATTGTGATGCGAGTGAAGCGTCAACACTGGTAACACTTACGCCTAGGACCGCGCGACCTGTGTGCGTCACCTGACCTGTCTGAATGATTTGAGGCACGATCAGCTTGACACGATTGGCGGGAATGGCGAAACCAACGCCATTCGCGGGTGTATTGAACTCAGGATCAATTGCGGTGAGTGTTGGAATACCAACAAGGTTGCCTTGCATATCGACGAGCGCACCACCGCTATTGCCGGGATTGATCGGAGCATCGGTTTGAATGGCATCAGGAAGCGTTGCGCCCCCCTGACCCTCAGAGACGCTACGGTTCAAGGCACTAACAATGCCATTGGTAACGGTCTGTGTGTTGCCTAGAGGATTGCCAATGGCTAGCACCTCTTGCCCAACTTTGAGCTGCGATGAGTCGCCAATGGTGATTACCGCAAGACCGCTCGCAGGTGGCGTAATTTTGACAACTGCAAGATCGTCGGCAGGGTCTGTTCCTGTAAGTTGGGCAGTTGTACGTGTGCCATTAGAAAGCGTCACCTCAATGCCCGTCGAGCCGCTCACAACGTGATTGTTCGTGACGATGTAACCTTGCTTGTTGACGATTTCGCCTGAACCAAGCGCGGTTCCGTTCGAAGTCGTAACTGTAACCAGCACAATGGCAGGTTGCACCTTTGCGATAACTGCTTCACGCGTAGCCTCTACACTGTTTCCGTTCGTTGTAGCAGGAACACTTGATGATGAAGTTGTCGTCGCTGTCGTGAGTACGGGTACTGTACTGCTACCGCGTCCAAACTGCCAACCCGCGAAAAGACCCGTCCCAAATACGGCTGCGAGCAATGCTGTCAACAACAGGATTGCACCCGTACGTAGGCCGCGTGAAGGTCGTCGCTGCGCTGGTTGTGGCTGTGGTGCCTGCACTGGAACGCGTGGATCAGTCTGCGAAGTATACGCACTATGATTTGTATATGGTTGTGCGGGAACCGCGGTCGGTGCCTCGCGCCATTGCGTTTGTGCATAGGTTGGTACTGCGGTGTTATACGCATCAAGTGGTGGCTGCGCATTTGTTGGCTGCCCACCTGGGACGAATGATCGCATAGGATTTTCGCGTTCGGTTGTATCATCGTGAAGGTCTGACGCGAACTGTCTTGTTGGATTTTCGCGTTCGGTTGTATCTTCATGCATATCGGAATTTAACATCGTTCTAAACCTCATGAATGCTAATTATGTACAGTAGAATGAATTACTATAAACACGGTATTTCTTTGCTCTGTGTATACTGTACCGCAATATTCTCAAAAGAGTCTTAGGGATTTGTAAAATGTTTGTATGAGTATAATCGGGATGTTGTGGAAAGAAAAAGAGATGTATTTCGTCAAAGCTAGTGCATTTTATTGAGGAGTATGATATAATCGGAGAACGTTGTAGAGTGCATAGAGTTGCTTGGACAAGATTATCTGCTGCAAGCGGCGCGATACACGCGAATATTATAAGGACACCTACAAGTAGGTCCAAGAATTAGGAGAAACATGGCATATACTGATCAGACCCTGACTTGCCGCGACTGCAACCAGGAATTTGAATTCACATCGGGCGAACAAGAATTTTACGCCTCAAAAGGATTAACGAACACTCCGAGCCGCTGCCCTTCCTGCCGCGCCGCACGCAAAAACCAATCTGGTGACTCCCGTGGTCGTAGTGGTGGCTCCCGCGAACCCCGCCAGATGTATTCCGCAACCTGCTCCAATTGTGGGAATGAGGCTCAGGTGCCGTTCCAGCCACGTGGCGACAAGCCCGTGTATTGCAGCGATTGCTTCCAGACGATGAGTCCCGCAGGTGGTCGTTCTAGTGACCGCAGATCGAGCTGGTAGTCATCATGAGCGAAGTACGCGTCAATCCTGGTGATTCGTTCGAGATCGCCCTCAAAAAATTCAATCGTAAGGTGCAGCAAGACGGTATCCTCTCAGAGGCCCGTCGTCGCGCTTACTACGAAAGCCCACAGGCGCGTCGCAAGCGTAAGGCAGCAGCCCAGCGCCGCAAACAGCGTCGCACCCGCCAGCCTGTATAATATGTATTAGCAGACGAGCGCATGACAGGTGCTCTGCCCCTGTCATGTCATTCACGTAAGGAATCAATGGGGAGCAAGGGGGAACGCCCCTCCCATACGACGAAACGTGGTGGAAAGCGACTTTGTGTATGGGAGGGGCGTTCCCCCTTGCGGGCGCCCTTGCTCCACCGCAGACCTCTCTTTTGCCTTATGTGAACGCCTACGGTGCTGGCCCCTGCTATGTTCGTTTACCGTTTACTCACACCTAACCCAGCCTCATCTGGCAATACCAGTTTCCCTTGCTCCACCTTGACGCCCTCATAGGGGTCGTTTTCGATAAGTAGATTTCCGTCGAGGTCGGCGTAGTCTACGAGCGGAGTCAGGTGCGCGGCGGCTGTGATGGCAAGCGAACTCTCGATCATACAGCCAATCATGATACTAAGGTTGTGTGCTCTTGCAACGTGTATCATCTTCAGGGCATGTCTCAATCCTCCGCACTTCATCAACTTTATGTTGATACCATCGACACAACCCACAATTCTTGGAATATCATCAACCGTGACGCTGCTTTCGTCGGCGATAATAGGTACAGGCACGTTCTCGCGTATCAACTTCAAGCCCACAAGATCATGCGATGCTACAGGTTGTTCGATGAATTCGATATTGTATGGGGCAAGAGCGTTAATCGTCTTGATTGCCTCTTTTGGTGTCCAGGCGGAATTGGCATCGACACGAATCGTCGCATTCGAGACCTCACGAATGGCTTTGATAATCTCGATATCGTGCTTTGTGCCAAGCTTCACCTTGAGAATAGGATACTCTTTCGCTAATGTCGCCTTTTTTGCCATTTGTGCTGGACTATCAAGTCCGATGGTAAACGAGGTGGAAGGCGTCTTTGCGGCATTTAAGCCCAGGAGCTTGTAGAGTGGCACCCCCAACATTTTGCCCATCAGATCGTGTAGTGCCATGTCTATGGCGGCTTTCGCGGCAGGGTTTAGCCCAACGGTAATATCGAGCCTCTGCATAATATCTTCAAGCGCGAATGGATCGTTGCCTATATCGTTTTTGAACAGTTCGATACATGCCAGGACCGATACAGGCGTCTCGCCATAATATTCAGTTGGCGATGCCTCACCATAGCCCTTGTAGTCCTGATGCACAATTTCGACAACGATGTTTGGTGATGTCTCCTGCACACCACGCGAAATACGAAACGGCGTGGTCAGTTTGAGGTCAATTTGGTGAGCGTTGATAAACATATTCGGCTCCTTAAGAATTATTTTTCGTGCTTGTGCTGCTTACGCGAAAACATGCTAAAACTGCCTATACCTAACACCTTACCAGCACTACCGATACTAAGAATGCTCCCAACACTACCAATGCTCAGGATACTGCCTGTACTACCGATACTAAGAATGCTTCCTGCGCTACCAATGCTTAAGAGACCACCAGCACTAAAGAGGCTCCATAGGCTCAAGAAGCTTGCGAGACTATTAGTGCTTGCGTAAGAAAGAGTAGGACGTTGCCATAGCTTTTGGATAGCGAGTATTTCTGGTATCTCTGTTTTGCTCATAATAACTATACATCCTTTTTTTCTCAGTATATCATTTCTCATCTTCAAGAAATAGAAATGGTTTCATGAGATGGTTGTAGTAGACCGTCAAACTAAATGTGTCACCGAAACCAGGGCACCCGCAAGGGGATGCCCCTCCCATATGCGAACGCGCCTGAGAAGCCACCTTGTATGGGAGGGGCATCCCCTTGCGGGTGCCCTAGCTCTGACCAATGTGCTTTGACGGTCCCTACAATAAATGTTTTCTTATAAATTTCGATTATAGAAATTCATTAGAAAGCTTTATGCTACAATGAAGTCAAATATGATAAGCTTGATGGAGCATGATGCAAAATAACGATTCCCGTCTTCATTATTCCATGCTCATCGAGTGGTCAGAGGAAGACCAAGCATATCTAGTAACATTACCTGAATGGGCTGGTCGTGTTCTTATGCCTGTAACACACGGTAATACGTATGGTGAGGCCGTACAGAATGGACAGGAAGTACTCGAAATGCTTATAGATAGTGCAATACAAGATGGTGAAGCTCTTCCCCCACCGAAAAAACATGCAGTAGCATAGCAGGCATTGTTAGACGAAAAATGGACGGTTCCTAGAACCGTCCATTTTTCGTCTATACACTCTACGCCGTATGGCGGAACCCCATCGCGTACAACGACGCGTACTCCCCTTCGCGTTGTAGGAGGTCGTTGTGCGTGCCTTGCTCGACGATGTGACCAGCTTGCACGACGACAATGTTATCAGCATTCTTGATGGTCGATAATCTGTGCGCGATCACGACGGCAGTACGACCCTTCAATAGCGTATTCAGCCCTTCCTGTACGATGAGTTCGGTGAAGGTGTCGATATTCGCCGTAGCTTCATCTAATACAAGAATGCGTGGATTGGCGAGGAGTGCTCGCGCAAACGAGATGAGTTGACGCTGCCCCACACTGAGGTTACGTCCACGCTCACGAATGAGTGTGTTGTAGCCTTCTGGTAAACGTTCAATCAGGTCATGCGCTCCTACCACACGCGCCGCTTGTTGTATCTCCTCATCGGTTGCGTCGAGACGCCCATAGCGAATATTGTCAAAAATGGTGCCCGTGAACAGGAACGGCTCTTGTAGCACGATACCAATTTGACTACGCAAAGATGCCTGCGTCACATCCCGAATATCGTAACCATCGATGCGGATTGCTCCCTCTTGAATATCGTAGAAGCGCGTCAGTAAACCCACAATTGTGCTTTTGCCAGCTCCTGTAGGGCCAACGATGGCGACGGTTTGACCAGCTTGAATTGTCAGGTTAAAGTCACGTAACACAGGCACATCCTTAAGATAGCCGAAGTAGACGTGATCGAATACCACATCACCATGTATCTGCGGCAAAATCTTTGCATTCGGCTTGTCAGTAATCTCGACTGGCACCTCCATGATTTGAAAGATGCGCTCTGCCGCAACTCCTGAACGTTGTAGTTGCGTATATTGCTGGCTGAGATCACGAATTGGGTCAAAGAATCGATTGATGTAGAGCGTGAACGAGACAAGGACTCCTACTTGTAACTTGCTCTGCGATACCAGGATACCGCCATAGACAACGGTAATCATGATGGCAACGGCTGCGACGACCTCGACGAGAGGCAGAATCAGTGAAGCGATACGTACCGCTTCCTGGTTCGTATCGCGGTTGTAGGCATTTAGTTCGTCGAACTCGTCACGGTTACGGTCTTCACGTGCGAGGCTTTGAATAACGCGCATACCAGAAATGTTCTCTTGCAATGTTGCGTTGACCATCGAGATCGCTGCACGCGTCAAACGGAACGAACGCTGAGCATAGCGTTGCCAGAAGGCCGCTATCACAATCATGATTGGCAGCACGATAAATGAAAGTAACGCGAGTGGTGTATTCAGCACAAGCATGATGCCGATAATGCCGAACAGCGAAATTAGCGAGCCAAGAATTGATAGCAGACCCGAACTAAGCATTGACTCCAGGACATCTATATCGCTTTGCAGACGCGACATGACGCGTCCAATCTGAGTACGATCATAAAAGCTCAGCGAGAGCCGTTGCAGATGTGTGAACATATCTGAACTGAGTTGGAACAGTGTTTGCTGTCCCGCCCAGGACATGGTCCAGACCTGCCAGTACTGCGCCTGCCACATCAAGACATTGACGACGAGCAGGACAACGCCAATGATACCGAGACCACGCAGGTCGTGATGTGTGATAAAGGAGTCGATAGCGACACCAATCAAGTACGGGTTCGCAAGGTTGAGCAACGTATACACTAGCATAAGTGCAATGCTCCCCAACGCTGCCGCACGGTAGCGTGAGATGTACGGACCAAATTGCTTAATATAGTGCCAGCTAAACTTGCCTGAAACGTTTTCGTCTGAACTTTCCAGGCTATTTTCGCGCAACCGACTTTTGCGACGGTGCGCCATAAATTCGTCGATTGACTCCGACCGTGTTGCTTTTGCCGTTTTCATCGTTTCACCTCGCGTTTCTGGTCGGTCATTTGTTCCCCTGTAGGGACCGACGTATCGCGTCCTCGTCCCTTGCGAACATCTTCTGATATGTACGAGGGTTCTTTGTTCTCAACGGAGAGCATTCGCGTCTCGAATTCCTCTTGTTCGCGTAGTTGTAGATCGTAGAGACGTGTGTATGCACCATTTAAAGCTAGCAATGATTCGTGAGTTCCTTGCTCGACAATGTTGCCCTTGTCGAGAATGAGAATCTGATCGGCATTCTTGATAGTGCGCAGACGTGAGGCGACGACGAAGGTGGTACGTCCATGCATCACCGCATCGAGTGCTTGCTGAATGAGATACTCGGTCTCCATATCGACACTTGATGTAGAGTCGTCAAGCACAAGAATACGTGGGTCGAGTAACAGAGTACGTGCAATAGCGACGCGCTGCTTTTGTCCACCGGATAGGGTAACGCCACGCTCTCCCACCCATGTATCATAGCCATCGGGCAGGGTCAATGCGAAATCGTGAATGCGTGCGACTTTCGCGGCTGCGATAACCTGCTCATCCGTTGCGTTGGCTACACCGTAAGCGATGTTATCGCGCAAGGTCGCGTTAAAGAGAAACACGTCTTGTAGCACCAAGCCAATGTTTTGGCGTAACGAACGTTGCGTTACCTCGCGTAGATCGTTGCCATCAACCGTCAAGCGTCCCTGTGTGGGATCATAGAAACGCGGTAGCAGGCTGAGAATCGTGCTTTTTCCGCTTCCAGTTGCGCCAAGCAAAGCAATAACTTGTCCAGGTTTCGCGTCGATGGTGATATCGTGTAGGACTTCTGGCCCTTTATTGTAGAAAAACGAGACATGCTCAAACGCGACACGACCTTGCACATTCTTTAGAATGCGAGCGTCAGGAGCGTCGGTGATGGTTGATTGTACATCAAGTACACTGAAGATGCGTTCACCACCAGAGAGGCCACGCATGAACCATGTCACCATGAAGCCAAAGGCACGTACAGGTGTGTTCAGCAGCAGAATGTATTGCGTGATTGCCGCAAGCACACCGATGCTAAGATGATTCCCGATGACCGCGACACCGCCAATCCACACTACCAGGACCGTGATGATGTTGATTACCAGCAGCATAAGTGGCTGGTTCCAGGCAGAGAGGCGCATTGCGGACATATTCAGCAGGCGTAATTCCTGGTTCTTCGCACCAAACTTCGCAATCTCAAAATTCTCACGCGCGAAAGCTTTGACGACACGTACACCGCTCAGGCTCTCCTGCATGACGGTACCAAGCTCACCATTTTCGTTCTGCACATCCATCCACAATGGACGCAACCGACGCCCCACTTGTATAGACAGAAAAATGAGAATAGGTACGCTGATGAGTGTCACGAGTGCCAGATAGACATCCAGGCGAAACAGAATGACGGTAATCGCCGCAAAGGTGACAAGGGTGAGTAGCGAACGCAACAAGCCAAGCGTAATAAAGTTTCGTACCGCTTCGATATCAACAGTGAGACGTGACATAAGCTGTCCTGTCTCCGACTCATCATGAAAAGAGAAGCTGAGTTTTTGCAGATGATCATAGACTTGATTGCGCAGGTCGTAGGCAACAAGATTAGAGACGGATTGTGAAAGGTAGCCCTGTCCATAGGCGAACAGGCCACGAAGAGCACTCGATACCAGAATCGCTAGCGCGACAAGCAGTAAATTGTTGAGTTGCCCATGCTGTAAACCAGCATCAATCACATAGGCGATAAGCCACGGAATAATTAACGAAAGGCCAGTAGAGAGACCCAGACAGACAACCGCACCAAGCGATTGTAGCCAGTGGGGACGTAGTAAGGCAAGAATGCGCACATAAATACGCAAATTCTCTTGCCAGGTGTCAGCATACAGGGACGTTTTTGACGGATTTCCAGAGAACGAGGTCACACGCTGTTCCTTTCTCGATACACGCACTCCAAAAAAGGAAGCCGCTCACAATGTCTATTTTATGCTGTTACAGATATCTGTAGGGACCGATTTATCGCATCCTTGCTGACAATTGATTGCCAAGAGGACGCGATAAATCGGTCCCTACAGATATCCATCAATAAATAGCGAAGACAACAAAACAGAAGACGGTGAGCGACATGAGGTTGTCTTGCTTGTCTGTCTTCTGTCGAATTTAGTGGAGGATATCATCGACGTTGATGATAGAGATGCAGTCGCCCAATGGGTGGCGTTCTCTGTGTCCTTCAGAACTTCTTTTTTTCTCTTTACAGGATACCACATTCTATCACACGTATGCCACCCTTTCATCGTAGACAAAAAATATATAGCAACACACGAAGATGCGTATGCGGTTGCCT
>CAZZVE010000011.1:2905-22433 GCA_964657325.1 uncultured Ktedonobacterales bacterium | reverse complement strand
TATTAGCAACCGCATACGCATCTTCGTGTGTTATCGGTGTTATGCGTTATTTTCCTGAGATGAAACCAAGTCCGGTTGGGCTGTTGAGACCGATAATAACAGGAGTGATTGTACCTGTTGTTGGGTCAAGTTGCCCGACAAAGCCTGCTACACCAGAGTCAGATGGGGCTTCAGTATAAACAGTACCAGGAGTGAAACCTGTTTTGTTGATGGTGACAGTATAGATGGTGTTCTGTTTGCTATCGACAATGATTAAGCGTCCCTTTACCGTAGGAATCCAGGTTGTATCATCAACCTGTGTTCCAACGGATAAACGGAAGACCGTCTGCTTGGAGGTGCCCGGATTATGGATGAAAATCAGTTCAGCGTCTGCCTGTGAGTCAACAACAAGGTTGCCCTGTCTATCGATTGATACTGAGTCGGGATCGGTCAAGTTCAGTGTGACCTTCTGGTTTGTAACAATATCGGTAGCAGTAGCGTTTCCATAGAGAACAGGTGTTACTGTTGCCTTCCCATTGCTTAGTGTCACCTTAAGGACGGCTGGAGCTGTGTTTAGACCAGCACTATTCAAGGTTGGATTGGATGCGGAGATAAAAGCGGAGCTATTGATAAAGGCTGCGTCATCATATCCACCACCATGAGCAGTTTTTGGGTAGACATAGTTGGTTTTGGAACCAGTTATTGAATTGATGACGACGATGTGTGGGTTCGCATCTTCGTTCTCCATAGCCCACACGAGATGGGTTTTAGGATCAATGCGTAATCCATCACAACGCCCAAGGACACTATAGGTATGAACAATTTGTCCAGTCCGTGTGTATTGCACAATAGTGCTTACTTTGCCATCTGTGCCAGTTGGGTTTGTACCATTCTGGTAGCCAATCCAGATGTAGTTACCATCAACTTCAACTGAGTCGGGATTGTACAACGTTTTTGTACCTCTGGCAAACACCGAGACATCATAGCCTGGTAGACCAACAACACTCGATTTGGCTGCCACAACAGTATGTGCTTGCGCGACTGAGCCAACGCCCAAACTAACAAGCGCAAGAGCGACCGCACACAGTGCAGTAAGAAATACAACCGCTCCCCTACGGAGAATTGTAGACATAATATTTCCTCTTTTCACACATGAATACTTCCATGAGAAATACAGGTAATAAAACTTACCCTCACTAACTAATAGTACGCATGCTAGGTTAACAAAAGGTTATATATATGTTAAATAATTCTTGTTTTTATACATTAAATATAGATTAAATATGAATAAGTGATTATAGTAGTGGATTTTATGACAGAAAAGTTAAAAAGCTAGCTCTGTCATGTATGTGATATTATCAGGTTAGAGAGTAGGAGCACAAAGGCTGTGCCTACGTTATGTGCAGAAAGTGAGTGATGCTACAATGTTTCAACTTACCGTCCTCTATGGGCATCCAGAGAATGTCGAAGAGTTTGACCGCTATTATTCAGAGGTCCACACACCGCTGGTGCAGAAGATTCAGGGGCTTAAAGGCTTAAGTGTGACCAAGTTTACGGTGGGACCACGTGGCGAGCAGCCACCCTATTATCAGATGGCTGCTATGTACGCGGACACGCGCGAGGAGTTCGATGCGCTGATGTCCACACCCGAAGGCAAAGCTGTAGGGCGCGATGTGCGCAACTTCGCTACAGGTGGCGCAACGCTAATCTACGGCGACGAGCAGAAATATTTGTAAATTGTTGGACGAAATAGGGGTAAACATGCATGACAGGGGCAAGTCCTGTCCACTACTATACACGATTTCCGTCGCGTAGCGACAGGCGGTATAGTAGTGACAGGGCTTGCCCCTGTCATGTGGTCGCTGGCATTTTACAACAGCTTCGACAATTCCTCAGCGGTATTCACGGGTGCCTGACAGACGAAGTTTTGACAGACGTAGGCCGTTGCATTGCCATTTTTTAGCGGACGATCCGCTAAGAGTGGAACAGTTTGTATTGCCTGAGTGTCGTCGGGTACACAATAGGCCAGGACGCTATTCGGTGAGTAATGCGTATTGGTTGCTTCTAGCAGGGCGAGCGTGTCGTCGGTTGCAAGGGGACCGATAATCGCGATTTCTTTGCTGGACGAGAGCGCGAAATCGAGCGCACCTAGCACATGTCCGAAGGCTTGTGGATGTTGCGTCATGACATCCGCGAGTGGTTGCAGGTAGTCGTCGGCACGCTTACGATAGGACTGCTCACTCGTAAACGCCGCAAGCCGTAAGAGGACATCTATCGCAACGCTGTTCCCCGCCGGTGTCGCATTATCCATAATGTCTTTTGGGCGGCTGATTAGAACTTCCGCATCGCTGCCCGTATCGAAGAAGCCACCGTTTTGCTCGTCGGCGAATAGCGTAATGGCTGAGTCCATCAAGTTGCGCGCTTCTGCAAACCAGCGCGGCTCAAAGGTGGCCTCATAGAGTGCAAGGAGACCATCAGCAAGAAAAGCATAATCCTCTAAAAAGCCATTCAGGTGTGCTCGCCCATCTTTATAAGTACGGAGAAGACGACCATCTTTGCGCAATTCGCGTAACAAGAAGTCAGCGTTTTTCGTGGCAACCTCGATATAGTCGAGACGTTCGAGATAGCGACCCGCTTCGGCGAAACTACGCAACATCAGTCCATTCCAGGAGGTCAATATCTTCTCGTCGCGTCCAGGCTTGACACGCGTTTCACGGACTTTAAAGAGTGTGGCGCGACTCTGTTTTAGCGACTCTTCCAGGGCTTCGTCGCTTATCTGTGCTTCGTCGGTAGCACGTATGTGTGGCTGGACATGCAGAATATTCTTGCCCTCGAAGTTGCCGTTTTTCGTGATATCATAGTAGGGCAGAAAGAGCGCAGCGGCCTCTGTCGAAAGCACCTGCTCGACTTCTGCTGGTGTCCATACAAAGAACTTGCCCTCTTCACCCTCGCTATCGGCATCTTGTGTCGAGTAAAAGCCACCTTCGGGCGAGGTCATTTCGCGCACAACGTAGTCCAGCGTCTCCTCGACGATACGACGATAGAAAGGGATACCTGTTACAAGATAGGTGTGCAGGTAGATACGGCTCAGGAGCGCGTTATCGTACAACATCTTCTCGAAGTGCGGCACAAGCCATTCTTTGTCGGTCGAGTAACGGTGAAATCCGCCACCTAATTGGTCGTAGATACCCCCATTCGCCATACTTCTCAACGACTGTTCAACGATTTCGAGTTCGGGGATTGTCGCTGGCTTCGTAATTTCGCCTTTGCTTCGGTGTTGATGAATACGTAACAGCAATTCTAGCGACATAGTACCAGGAAACTTGGGGGCAGTGCCGAAGCCACCATGCTCGGCATCGTACTCTTCGGCTAACGCATCGCTGGCTTGACTGAATAGGTCAAGCGAGAATGGCGTGTTTGTGGGCAGTGCTGAGCTTGCTCTTCGCAAAGGCGCGTCGCTGCGTTGTTGCAGGTATTCAGCAAGTTGCGAGGCTTGCTCTTCAATCTCCTTACGACTCTGCTTATAAGCGGCGGCGATACTGAGCAGAATGCTGGGGAAACCGGGCATAGTCTCACGTCCATAGTGACGGTCTTCAGGTGGAAAGTAGGTGCCACCATAGAATGGGCGACCATCAGGCATCAGAAAGACGGTCATGGGCCAGCCGCCTTGACGTGTCATGGCCTGCACTGCTTGCATATAGATACTGTCGATATCGGGGCGTTCCTCGCGATCAACCTTGATATTGATAAAATTCTCGTTCATTAACGTGGCGATCTCTTCGTTCTCGAACGATTCGCGTTCCATCACATGGCACCAGTGGCACGCGGAATAGCCAACGCTCAGCAGAATTGGCTTGTCCTCTTGCTTCGCCCTCTGTAATGCCTCGTCATGCCATGCATACCAATCCACCGGATTGTGTGCATGTTGCAAGAGATACGGGCTAGTCTCATGAATAAGATTGTTTGTATGTGCGTGCTGTGACTGTATATCTGACATGGATTGTCCCTCCATAGGTGTTCGTACACGTAATTAGCTTTAAGCATTGTACGACATGGGAAGGGAAATGCGTAATGCAATTATCTACAACGGACGCCCACAAGGGGCTAACCCTACTATATAACGGCGTGCTACGCACGCAAAAGCGTTATATAGTAGGGTTAGCCCCTTGTGGGCGTCCGTTGTGTAACTTCCCTAGTAATTCTTAAACACAAAACATTCCTACCGTAAGGCGTTGCTCATCACGAACACAAGGTTAGCGGGACGTTCCGCCATACGGCGCATCAGGTAGGGATACCATTGCGAACCGTAGGGGACGTAGACGCGCATGTCGTAGCCTTGTTGCACCAGTTTTTCTTGCAGGTCACGCCGAATACCGTAGAGCATCTGGAACTCGAATGCCTTTTTGCTGATACCATGATCGCGCACAAAGGTTGTCGCGGCATGAAGAATGGACTCGTCATGCGAGGCAATAGCAGGATAGTTACCGCGTGCGAGCAGCATCAGCATGAGCTGTATATAATTCTGGTCAACCTCGCTTTTCTGCTGAAAGGCGATGTCCGCAGATTCTTTATACGCGCCCTTGACGAGACGCACCCGCACGCCCTCGGCGATAAGTTGCTCGATATCTTGCTTACTTCGATGCAAGTACGATTGAATAACGGTCCCCACTTGCTCAAATTGTTTGTGCATGCGTAACGCGATATCGACCGTCTGCTCTGTATAGGCCGCACCCTCCATGTCGATACACACGAATATGCCTTGCTCCTGTGCGTGTTCGAGAATGGACTGGACATTTTGTTCACATAGGTCCTGTGAAATGTCGAGTCCTAACGCGGTCAATTTGATCGAGATATTCGCGTCTATACCTGACTGCTTGATACAATCGAGGGCTGCTATATAATCACGTGCGGCGGACCGTGCTTCTTTCTCATCCGAGACATTTTCGCCAAGCAAATCGAGCGCGGCCCGTATGCCACCCTTATTTAAGCCCTGTGTCGCTTGTACGGCCTCGTCAAGAGCTTCGCCCGCGACAAAGCGACGCGAGACGCCGCGTGTAGCCTTATTATGTACAACAAAGTTGCGTAGGTTTTCGTTCTGTGCGAGATACAGCAGTGTATCTTTAAGCATCATTGCTCTCCTTTAGACATGTTGAAAAAACGATAGAAATTGATATGGACATTCTCTAGCTCCTGATTGTCAGCACAATGTAGCGCGGCAACGCTGGTGCTTTCTTCTATATGATAGCACATTATATAATGGGTATTGATACACATAGAAAGAAAGAGATGTTTGCATGGAAGAACGTATTGAGTACGAAAACATTTTTACGCCTCAAGGTATGCTGGGAGAGGTCTCGAAGGAACCTAATCTTGATTTCCTGATGAACATTTTCAATATCCCAAGAGCATATAGTGTTTCGGGTTTTGGCTCATGGAATGTTGGTCAACATACGCTCGCGGTAGCTTTTCTCGTACTCTACTGGTCCAAATTTCACTCCTACTCATCAGAAAAACGTGATCGGCTCGTTACGTTAGCATTGATGCATGATATGCATGAAGCTGTCATCGGCGATATCTTGCCCTTCTTCAAAACAATTGCTGTGCGAGAAGCGATTGAAACCATTCAGACGGATATTCTCAATGCATTCTCAATTGAAGAGGATAAGAGTGTGCAGGAGGAACTCAAGCTTTTGGACTTAATAGGTTTCCTCTATGAAATTAGCCAGTCCCAACTCCACGGTATTGATCCCACAAAGAAGACTCTAGTTGAGCAGATGTATGTACGACAGAAAGAGACTATTCTAGCCTATGCTGAGAGAGTGAAGATAAGCCAAGAAAAAGTGAATGACTTTCTGACATTTATGAAATTGTAATGATGTAAAATAATAGAACATCTCAAGCTTTTCGCACGGCTTGAGATGTTCTATTCTCAATGCATTTGGTAGAGTATACAGAAAATGACAAGTGCTATTGCGTAAGTCTTACAGACGTTATACTGCCACGTAATCTCTTGGTTGTGGCAACGGTTCATTATCCGCAACTGCAGCCATAATCCAGCTTTCGATAGCATCTTCTCCTTGTCTGACAGCCTCCTCATAAGTGTCTCCATGTGTAACGCATCCCGGAAGTTCAGGAACTTTTACAACGAAGATGTTATCTCGACTGTCCCATTGAATAACCATTGAGTAGTGGAATTGATTCATTTAATTCGTTGAGAAGAGGCTCTTTATCATCATCTTTACGCACAGTCCCGAAGACATGCCAGCCTTGGCGTGCTAATTGTAGAGCAGTGAGCCGCCCAAAGCCACTTGAGCAACCAGTAATCACAATTGTTTTTGTGGTGTTATTGTTCATGTTGAGGTCCAATACGACTCCATAAGCCTAAACGCATCAATTCTGTGCGCGCCTCGAAGCCAAACTCGTGTGGGTCCATTGCTCGCCCATGACGAAGCACTAACCCACGTAACATCTCTATCTGTTCCGATTTCGTAGCGGTATCACGCTCAAACGGAATATGTAATGCGAGTTGCTCTACCGCCTGTCGGTTGTACCATTGTTCCGATGACTCTGCCATCGTCATACTTTCTCTACTAGCAAGAACGCCTTGACACGTGTATGGTAGCACGTCCCTTTACGTGTGACAAGTTATGCATAACGGTTCACAAAGTTGTTCGTAGTAGTCTGTCAAACTCAATGTGTCACTCGAACCAGGGCATCCCCTTGCGGGTGCCCTTGCCTTTGACTTTGACGGTCTAGTAGGGACGCAGTAAACGGAGTCCCTACGTAAAGAAACGTGTTGATGTACGTTTGTTTATACGAGTGAAAATAAGAAAGATATAGCCCTTTTGCACTATACAAAGGCTGGTTTCTTGATTCCCCGCGTAGTCGATGCTAGTGTAAGGATGTATGAAATATACATTGAAGGGCATGAGTAGCAGGATAGCTTAAATGAGGGCCGAAAAAATATGATTTGTGCTTATTGTAAAATGGTGCGTGCGGAAAACACTGCTCCCTGTACCAATTGTGGGGCACCTTCTTCGCTACAAGCTGCGTCTCAAACTGCTAACTGGGAAATGCTCGTATCCCATGGAGGAGGATTGCTTTCAAGTCAACAACAGAGTAGCACCGCAACTCCTAGCGCCTGGGGACAATGGTCCCAGTCCCCTCAACAATCTCAACCTCAGCAATGGTCACAAGCTCCACAGCAGGCCCAGCCACAACAACAATGGTCACAGCTACAACAGCAAGAAAATTCGTTTTTGCCTGTTCCCTATCAAGGGGGTATGGGACTACAATCGGTGCCACAGCCAAACGCAATGCAAGTCATGTCAGCCCCTACTGCTCAAGATATCGTTATCACACCTCCTACTCATGAAGAAGGAGTTGTGTATGTCCCTCCAATGTATACGAAGCCGCGCCCTATCATTCCTCGCTACCGTATTATCAGTGGTTTTCTGAGTGTTCTCATCGTTTCGCTCATGTTGTGTGGTGGAGCAGGATATTATGCTAAAGCGAGTGGCAAACTCGACATGGTGAGTCGTATCTTGACAGGCAATAATTCTGCACCACCAAGTATTCGTTCAACTGCTGCTTCATTGCCTGACCCGCCAAATGGAGTTGTAATAGGAAGTGCAGCAGCATATAGCGTTATTACATCCGCAACGACAACATCACATCTGGTCAAAAATACGACGATTGCGGCACAGACGGATAAGATATTCAAACCAAACGAAATATTTTATCTTACCTATAGTGTGCATCCGCTACATGCAGGAACTGTTACCATCAAGTGGTATATGAATAATATGCAGTTGCCTTATAGCACAATAGCTGGAAAAGCCCTTGCGGCCAATCAGCCTGTCACGGGTATGGCTGCAATGAGCTATGCATCACAAGCTGAGGGCAAGGTTGAACTTTACTGGAACGATCAACTGGCACAAACGCTCTACTTCGTCGTAAGGAATTAAGGAGTATACAAAATATGCGCTGTGTCCTCTGGACACAGCGCATATTTTGTATGTTTTCTTATTTGCATTGAGTATCGACAGTGATGTCGCCGAGTACTTGTACCTGACAGGCGAGGCGCATGTTCGGGTTTTTCTTGAGATCGCCGCGCAACCAGAACTTTTCTGAGAACGAGAGCGGGTTTGTGTTCACCGAAGGCGAAACAGCCACTCGATCAAAACCACACAATCCATTTCCATGACAGTTGGCAAGTTTCTTCCAACCACAGTAGACAGACACATCGTTCTCTAAACCGGGATAGCGTACACTATCGCCCTCTGGCACTTGTACTTGTTTATTCTCACGCACAAACGTTATTTTTGGCACGACATGCTCCTCCATAAAATGATTTCATATAATAACCTTTATCGCTTGTCAGAATATAGCACAGAAGCCTTAGAGCGTCAATAAACAGGCTGGGCTATGCGGAGAAAGTGAGATACACTGTTTGTGGCGACACAGTTGTGTCTGTACTATCACTAATCACAATCGTCCCTTGATAAGCAACACCTTTTGTTAAACCTGTACTATCACAACTTACGACAATATTTTTACTTGTCTCAGGTACAAGTGTTCCGCTCGTAGTATCAACCGAAAGCCATGTTCCTCCGACAGGAGTATCCATTTGAATACTCGCACTCCAGTGCAATGGAGCAGTACCAGTATTTTTGATTGTTACTGTTTGCGTATTTGAGCCTGCACTACTTGTATCCAGATTGAGATTTGGAGGCGATATCGTAATCTCAGCTTGACCCTGAATGTTCACCATCACTTGCACCTGTTGGCTTACCACTGTAGTGCCTGCATCGCTATCAGCTATCGTGATCGTCGTTTTCAGGGTTCCTGGCGGTAAGGCCGCGACGCTAGGGTTTACCTCTATAGTACGAGAACTTTGTGGTAACAAGCTACCACTGGTAACGGAAAGCGGCGCGAAGGTTGCACCATTTCCGCTTTCGGTTGCAGTCCAATTCAGTACTGCATTGCCTGTATTAGTAATTGCTAATGGTTGCCCAACTGGATTATTGTGTGATGTTGTTTGAAAGGTGAGCGATGTACTTTGCACTGTGATTACCGCCGCAGGAGGAGTTGTCAGTGTCAGCGTGACAGGTACAGTGGTAAGATAGCTACCGATAGTAAAGTTGATTGTTCCTTGATAGCTATTGGCTTTTAGTCCTGCTGTATTGATGTTGACTGGTATTTGCACTTGGCCTCCTGCATCTACCGAGCCACTTTGTGGTGTTATGCTAAGCCAATTACCCTGGTCGAGAGTTGTACTCGTACTCCACGTTTGTGATTGCCCACCAGTATTTTGTAGTGTAAGTGTCTGGCTGGCAACCCCTTGTTGTGTGAGGCCAGTAAAATTGAGTGTAGTAGGCGTGACAAGAATATTGCCAGCCGCAATCACAGTGAGCGATACATTTATTGTAGCACTCGCACCCCCTGTTAACACAACCGTCCCTTGATAAGAGCCAGGAGTGAGCGTTTGTGCTTGCACTCCAACAAGTAGTGGTTGGCTGTGTGTAGGATCAATATGTCCACTTGAGTCACCCTCAATGTATAACCAATTTGTACCGTCGTTTGTGGCTGCCGACGCCTGCCAGTTCAGCGACTTGCCGCCACTATTTTGTAATGTAACGGATTGTGTAGGTACGCTTTGCGCACTTGTAGCGGCAAATGTTAATGACAAAGGCGATACGTTAAGTGCGGCGGGTGTTGCATCAACGTTCATCGTAACAGTAAGTTTACTTGCGTGACTGCCACCTTTTTGCGAGAAAATGATGTCCCCTGTGTACCGTGTTTTTGGAGTGAGATGGCTACGGTTCGCTGTGATGGTAACAGAGGCACTACCTGCAAACGTGTAGCTACTGCCGTCAGTGGGAGCAGCTGTGAGCCACGTCGCATCGCTCTTTTGCTGCCACGTGAGCTTGTTTCCACCTACATTTTTCAGTGTAATTTGTTTACTAGATGTGGTGCCCGCCGAATTTGTACCAAGATCAATATGTGTCGTCGTTAGCTGTAATTGTGGTGCTTCTTCTGATGCTGGCTCTACGGTGATAGCTGTCTTGCTACTTGCTTGCTGTGCCTCATCAGTTGCATAGATGGTATATGTTCCTGCTGCCCAACTCGAAGGTGTTATAACTTCGACTGAGAACGCATTATGGCGATCAACGGTTGCCGTAAGTTGATGTCCCTTGCTATCATTGATCGGTTGCTGGCTCCCATACGTAAATTTTACTTGCGTCGATGGTGTAAAGCCGCTACCACTGAGCGTAAACGTATCGCTAGCACGTACTGTAGTAGGGAAGACACTGAGTTTTAAGGTAGATGACGGTGTAGAAGACTTACTTGCCATTAAAACGTAGACAAGAATACCACTTGCTGATAAAAAGAAGATGCACGAGAGCGTTAATAAGAGAGAAATGGTGCGCTTTGCGTTTCCTATTTTCTTAGGTTGTCGTGGCTGATAAAGAGCAGGAAGTACACCATCGGTGTCCAGTAATGGTCTTTCGCGTCGAACAGGAGGAATTTCTACCTGCTCGTTGTACGGTACACTGGGAATGCGGACCTCTGACTGAGGTTTTTCATAACGTATGCTCATTTGTGTTGGAGCATCATCGCCAAGAGGAGGTAAGGTAGGATGTTCTAGCCTCTCTTGTACAGGTTCGGGCAACGGCGCAATCTCTTCTGCCTTTTGTGCAGGTGGATGTTGTACAGCGATCATGCTTGACTGGTATGGCTGATCTTCAGGATGTAAACCAGAGTAATGTCCAGCGCGATGTGGTGACGCGGGCGGTAATGACGGACGTGTCAGGTCTCTCGTTATAATCTTGCGTTTCTTTTCTGAAAAAGTATAGCCACACCGACTACATGTTTGTGTCTCGGCGCGTAATAGCTTGTGGCATTGGGCGCAGCGTTTCGTCTCCATAAAACATCATTCGAGGCTAGCATCTGCCAGGGGTGGCTGGCGTGCCTCCTCATCCTCCTTGACCGCTGTGTTTTTGTAGTAGTGCTATATAGTAGGTATGAATGCGTGTTGTCTTACTCTGATAAACGTAAAGAAAGAATATTTGTCAAATATGTGTCATGGTGTATAGTTGCATCTAAATATGCATAACCATAGAGCAAGGCTATTGTATCACAGCTATACAGAATGGGAAAGAGGATAGAAGGGATATCTCAGGGTTGCTTAAACTCAAGTGAGAGCATGATGGGGGCAAGCCCTGTCACTACTATACTGCCTGTCGCTACGCGACGGAAATCGTGTATAGTAGTGATAGGGCTTGCCCCTGTCATGCAAACTTTTCTGTTCTCTTTCTTATCCTTGTTGAAGAGATAGATTGGTACCGGGCATATTCCCTGTCACCACGACCTGAGCATTACCAGTGTAGTGAGTACTTGTTGTGCCACTACTGGTCGTGCCACTAGCTGACAGCGTGTATGTACCCAGACCAACGTTTCTAATAATATAGTTGCCATTTGCGTCAGCGGTCGCTGTCGCAACCTGAGTTCCGGCTGCATTTGTGAGAACAATAGCAGCAGCAGGAAGAGCTACAGGTGGTGGTGTAGTACAGGTGCTCTCGCCACATACATTGATCGTACCACTGATCGTGAAGCCCGTCACTCTAACCGCTACCGGGATGGTTTGCGTGCTGTTCCCTATCGTTGCGTTGTTGCTTGCTGTGATCGTCACATTTGTTTTGTAGTTACCAGGAGGTAGTGAGGTAGCATTGATGCTCACACTTACCGTGGCTCCGCTGCCGGCGTCTGACCCTGATGCTGGTGATACAACAAGCCAGCTTGTACTGTTCGTGTCACCCGTTGCGCTCCAGGTGACAGGCCGCGCGCACATTCCGGTTTCGCCTAGAGGGAAAGTTTTTGCATATGATATCTGTCCATCAGCAACAGTGAATACTAGATTTGATGGGACAGGAGTCATTTGACATGGAGGTTGCACGACTAATGTGATTGAGAAGACCTGTGGACTGCCCTGAGCGATTACTCCTGATGTGTCAGACGCACTAATTGACACCTGCGCTGTATAAGTCCCTGGCGCGAGGTTTGCGATTGTCGGACTAATCCCTAGCGTATTAGAGAGACCTCCCTGTCCAAATGAGCCAGTAGCCGACGAAAGATGCAGCCACGGTGCCGCAGGGGATATACTCGCTTTCCATCCTAACGGCCATGCGCAGTTGCCCGAAGCAGAAAGTGTTACAGCTTGAGGGGATGGATCGCCGCCACCCTGTATCGAGGTAAACGCGAGTGCACTAGACGATGGCTGTACAAGCGCACATGGTGGATTCACCTGCAATTGAACTGCTACAGTCTGCGGACTACCAGAAGCTGTTTGACCTGTTGTATCAGAGCCATTTAAGACAATCTGACCATTATAGGTACCGGGAGTCAGCGCGTTTGCAGCGGCGAGGACCGTCAATGTCGCTGTTTGACCTGGATTAATTCTTCCACCTGTTGGAGACACACCTAGCCACGATGTCGCTAGTAGACTGACACTTGTGTTCCATTGTAGGACGCTTTGACCTGAATTTGTAATCAGTATAGTTTGTCCAGACGAGACAGGCTGGCCTTGTACTGTGCTAAAGCCTAACGTAAGTGGAGCAGCAGCTAAAACTGGTGCCCTTGGTGGAGGTGGTTTTTGTACGGTAAGTCCAACCATCACTGTTTGAGTATTACCACCTTGCGCTGATACAATCGTAATCATGCCAGTATACGGTCCTGGTGTCATGTTGGCTGTGTTGACTCCTACTGTAATCACTGAACTACTACCTGTTTTCGCGGACCCACTAGCAGGGGTAATCGTGAGCCAACCGACAGATGTAGTTGCGTTCCAGCTAACAGCAGAAGCACAACTTGCTGATGCACTCACATTTAGAGATTGATTGCTCGTATTACTGCTATTTGCAATCGCAGTAAACGTCATACCGCCCGTACTTAAGTTCAGGCTACAATGCTGTTGTACGGTCAGTGAGATACTGACACTTTGTGAGCCGTTTATCGTCTTTGGGTCGGGAGACGAGAATGCTAAAGAATCTGTGTAAGCTCCTGGGAGCATATTCTGGCTATTTATAGTGACAATGACATTCTCTGTCTCACCAGGCTCGATGATACCGGATGTGACATTCGTAGTGAGCCAGTTTGTAGATATGCCGGGTGTACCTGGTGATGGAGTTTGGTTTGTTACCATTGCAGACCCGTTATTTGTGAGGGACCATGAAAGTGTTTGATGCCCAGGATTACTCACGACAAGCACTTGTTTGTTATTGGCTGTAGAAGTACCATCTTGTGATGTGAATGAAAGAACAGCAGGCGCGATCATGAGAACAGCACCCGCGTTAGCAGGCAATGCTGTAACCGTCATTTCCACCTGCACAGTGATTGGGGCACCAACATTCGATGAGAACGAAATTTTACCGACATATGCACCGGGGGCCAACATCCCACGTTCAACACCAATTGATATTGTTTGCGTATTGCTAAACGTACCCTGACCAGGGGTGAGCACAAGCCAAGGTTTATTACTACTAGCAGCCCATGTGATCGCTCCACTTGCGTTCGCATCATTTGAAAGTGTAAAAGGCTGAATGGTATTTGAGCCTTGATAGCCTGTCCCCATATCCAGGGAGGCATCTTTAATAATTAAGTGCGAAGGCTTTGTCGGCCCTGAGCCAACAATTTGTAATGTTGCATTTGCTGTATAATGTGATTGTATATCCTCAGCGTCTACTGTGTGAAAGCCGGGTCCCCAGGCATCAATAGTGATAATGGTTGAGGCTAGAGCTGTTCCGTCTTTCCCAACCTGTACATTAGGAAGACCAGTACTGAGTATCACAGGCACTTCTACATCATGAGTAATAATGACGGTAGTCGATGGATTGAAATGCATCAAATGAAAGAACACACGGTGCCCAAAAATTGTCTGATTATCTTTTGATACCTCTGAAGTGACTGTTAAGGTCGGTGGCCCACTTACAGGAACGGGTGTCGTACGGTGGGGGTGCAAGAATGCTACGGACACAAGAGCAGTATCAATTGTCAAGGCCAACACTGCGAGAATTGCCAAACTGACAAATGCCATGCGTAAGCGTACTGTACGTGTAGAACGACGTAGGAATGGTGTTGTAATAAGTCCTTCTGCCCTAGCTCTGCGTTCGTCTTCGGCATCAATACGTGCGGCCTCATTGCCATCGGGGAAGCGGCGTGACAGGAGCGGATCAGTGTAGTTTTCCCAGGTATTGTTGTTATCGATATCATCAGTATCAGGCAACCAGGGCCACAAATCCGGCATATTACTGGCACTTGCCTCGAAGCTTCTTTGAGGGGTATGAGTTGCATCACTCACGGTCTTTGGCAATGGAGTGCTTTGTCGTTGAATATCGGCGGAAATATCACGAAGCGGTGAGAGACGCGAAGCGCGAGGCTGACGCTTCTCATGCTGATCGACAGCAGCAATGCGGCGTGCGGCATCGTTTAGTCGGTGAATGGCATTATCCACGATGTTGACGTATACCCCATGAACTGATGGAGGCGGCGTTTGTGGACTATTTGGTATATAGGATGGCTCTACATTTATATGTGGTAGAGGAACAGTACTCTCACCACCCTGTATTCGCTCGTCATACCCGTTCTGCGGTGCCATCACTATTGGACGTGGTGCAGTAGTGATAGTTGCTATGTCTTTATGTGCTGTAGTACCCTGTGCTGCTTTCTCATATTTATAGAGTTGTGATTGACATGCATCACAAAATAAAGCCGTTGCATCGCAGGGATTATTACAATGGAGACACTGGTTTATGTCTCGTTGATGCTGGTTGTCCAAATCCTCTACCCGCATGTGCCAACCCTCATGTTACTAGAGAGGCGTGTAGCAGTGAAAATAAAAATAAGCAATAGTATCACTGCATCCCCTTTTGTCATTCACAATAACCAGGCATACTCTCGCTAATATACCTATATCATAGAACGGGCCAGCGCGCAGGTTTATCACATAGATAAACACTAGTACAGTACTTATGGTCTGATCTGCAAGGATGTTGTCGGGACCGATGTATCGCGTCCTTTTTGGCGTTTGATTGTCAAAAAGGACGCGATACATCGGTCCCGACAGATTATCGAAGTGTTGCACTATAGGTATCATGTAATGCATGTACAATCTTATCTTGCAGCGTGTTTGCGTCAGCGTCTGTGAGTGTACGATCAGAAGATTGATATACGAGCGAATAAGTTAGACTCTTCTTGCCAACTGGAATAGGTTCGCCTGTATAGACATCGAAAAGTGTTACAGAACGCAACAATTCTCCGCCACTAGAGACAATGACATTCCGCACCTCTTGAGCTGAAAGCTGCTGATCAACCACAATCGCTAAATCACGTGTGAGTTCCTGGTGACGCGAGATAGTCTCGTAGGTCAAGTGAGCAGGTACTGCTGCATAAAGCATTTCCAGGTCTAACTCGCATAGATACGCACGATGTGGTAAATCGTACCGTTGTTGTACTAGCGGATGAACCTCGCCCAGGACACCAATCGGGCTGAATATCTCTTCACCAGTACCAGAGATGCGTGGAACCTCCACGAACGCGCAACGCCCCGGATGGAATGTAGGATGCTGCGTTGGTGTGAAGCGATAGTGTGCTATGTGTAAGCCATCTAGTAGCGTCTCTATGACGCCCTTGAGATCATAGAAATCGGCAGGACGACCTAATTCTGTCACCCACGAAATTTCTGCTGGCCCACAAAGCGCGATACCTACACTGCGCCGCTCATCTGGCTGCTTGTGTACGTCGTCAGATGGCAAGTAACGTCGTCCAATCTCAAAGAAACGTAAGCCAGACGTGTTGCGTTTACTGTTTTCCTGTACTGTTTCCAGTAGACCACTCATCAATGTCAGACGCATCGCCTCAAGGTCGTTAGTCAATGGATTTCTAAGCACCACAGCAGGAACACTCTGGGCTTCAAAAGGAACGGAAGGCTTCCCATTTGTCGCATGTGCCGCGATGGTATGTTCTTGTTTCCCATTCGCTGGCACAGTGCTTGCCCCTGATAGAAAGCGGGCCGACTGTATATCTGCCTGTGCCAAGATGTTGACCATACGCGCTCTGCTGGTCATAGCATAAGTAATGATTTCGTTGAGTCCCGCACCTACTAATCGTGTGCGTATCTCTTGTTCACGGTCAAACCACGACTCAGCCAGTGGCTCTGGGAGTGGCCCTGTTGGAATAGTGCTGGGTAGTGTGTCATAGCCAATGATACGTAGCACCTCTTCTACCAAATCAGCTCCCTCTTCGATATCGCCACGATATGTTGGCACCGTGACAAGCATCTTTTCGCCTAGTTCGTCGGAATCTGCGGCTACCTCAAAATGCAATGCTTGTAACGCATCTACGACCTCGCTCTGTGTCACTTTCATTCCTGTAAGCCACTCGACCTCATGTGTGGTAAAAGCGATAGTACGTGGTTTGACGGGAGCAGGATAGACATCAATGATACCGGGATTAACGGTCGCGCCTGCCAGCTCTACCAGCAACTGTGCCGCACGATTCGCCCCCGCGATAGTCAATTCTGGGTCTAAGCCCTTCTCAAAACGACTTGAGGCATCGGTGCGCAACCCTAGCACAGTTGAGGTACGACGTACGCTGGTAGCATTGAAGTTCGCGGCCTCTAACAAGACTGTCGTCGTCTTATCGTGAATTTCGCTAATCGCACCACCCATGACACCCGCAATCGCGGTTGGTCCCTCTGGATCGGTAATCAGCAACATATCGGGCGTAAGCTTGCGCTTCACCTCATCAAGTGTTGTGAGTGTTTCTCCCTCGTGAGCGCGCCGTACAATAATGTGGTGCTGGCGTACAAGATTGTAGTCGAAGCCATGCAGTGGTTGCCCAAATTCCAGCATAACATAGTTTGTAATATCGACAACATTGCTGATAGGGCGCATACCTGCCGCAAGCAAACGGCGTCCCATCCAACTCGGCGAGGGACCAAGCTGAACATTACTGACGATGCGCGCGGCATAGCGTGGGCACAGATCAGGAGCTTCTATAGTCACTTGTGCCATTTCCGTGGCAGGCGTACCTTGCTCGTGAATAACGGGTTGTGGAATACGCAATTCTTGCTGTGTTAATGCGGCAACCTCGCGTGCGATACCGATAATGGAAGACAGATCGCCGCGATGCGCCTTAATCGAGAAATCGAACACCACCTCACCCAGGATATCCGAAAGACGTTCGCCAAGCGGAGTATCGTCATCAAGGATGTAGATACCGGAATGGTCATTGCCCATGCCAAGCTCACGTGGCGAACACAGCATGCCCTGTGAGACATAGCCCATTTTTTTGCTTTCGCCGATGGTGATATCGCCCACTTGTGCTCCAACCAGAGCTAATGGGACTTTATCGCCAAGCTTGATATTGGGCGCACCACATACTACTCCCAATTCACTCTGCCCTGTATTGACATGTGTGTAGTTCAGGTGGTCCGATTTCTCCACTTTTTCCAGGTGTGTAATCTGAGCGGTAATGATTTTGTCGCCCCAACTGGCACCAATATAGTCGATGGTTTCAACCTCTAGCCCAGCCATCGTCAAGATGTGTGCCAGTTCCTCTGGCGACATCTTTATGTCAACATACTCTTTGAGCCAACTTAGTGGCACTCGCATAAAAGTTCTCCTGTTCGTAGGACCGATGTATCGCGTCCTTTATGTAATCGGTTCCTCGGTAGGGGCAGCAATTCATTGCGCCCGAAGATGAGGGGCGCTTGGGGTCGAGCATCGTTGCCGACACGTTGCCCCACCACCCCCATCTTCGGGCGCAATGAATTGCTGCCCCTACCGATCTTTTTGGTTGTCAATGTTTATGTGGTTTTCATTAGAATTGGCGCAGGAAGCGCAGATCGTTACCAGAAAAGAGGCGTATTTCGTTGACGCCATATTTCAACATGGCGATACGTTCAACGCCCACTCCGAAGGCGAAGCCACGATATTTCGCAGGGTCGTAGCCAACCTGTCGCAGGACGCGTGGGTCAACCATGCCTGAGCCGAGAATTTCGAGCCAGCCCGTATATTTGCAGGTGCGGCAACCTTTGCCCTCACAGAATGGGCAGTCAATATCGACCTCAGCACTCGGTTCGGTGAACGGAAAGTAGCTGCCACGGAAGCGTACCTGTCGTTTTTCTCCGAACATCTCGCGTGCGAAGCGTTCCAGGCACCCTTTCAGATCAGACATGGTGCAGTTCTCATCGACAAGCAAACCCTCGATTTGATGAAACATGGCCTCGTGTGACGCGTCAATCGCTTCGTAGCGGAAGACCTTGCCGGGGACAACCACGCGTACAGGTGGGCGCATCTGTTCCATTGTGCGAATCTGCATCGGCGAGGTTTGTGTTCTCAGCAATATTTCGCCTGGAACGACCCAAAAGGTATCCTGCATATCGCGTGCTGGATGGTCTGCTGGCAAGTTGAGGGCCTCGAAGTTATAGTAGTCGGTTTCGACCTCTGGCCCCTGCACAATCTGGAAGCCCATGTTGGCGAAGATGCCCGTTACTTCCTGCATAACCTGTGACAATGGATGAACATGCCCCACTGGTAATGCGCGTCCTGACAGTGTTACGTCGATGCGCTCCTGCTCTAACGTTTGCTGCAACTCACGTTGACGCAATACTTCGCGTTTAGCAACCAGTTGTTGCTCAAGTTCGGCTTTAACCGCGTTAATCTTCTGTCCTACAACGGGACGTTCTTCCTTTGAGAGTTTCGGCATCACAGCGGAGAGATTTTTGAGTTCGCCTTTGTTGCGTCCAAGATAGCGCGTGTCCCACTCGTCGAGTGCTGCCGATATTGTCATTGTCTCTAGTTCCGCGAGTGCGCGGCTACGCAACTCGTCGAGTTGACCTAGTAAGACATCAAGTTGTCCTAGCATATGCATTCTCCAAAAAATCAAAAACCGACGCGTCGTCACAGGGACGAAGGTCGGTGAAAATCTCCGTGGTACCACCCATCTTGAATATGTGTACTCAATTATAGTGCTGTACATCCATATTCCACTTGGTCTGTCCTATAACGGGGAACGCCGGAACCGTCTACATCGTGTTTCAACGGTTCGCTCTGGGATGAACTTCGGCGTAGGCTCCCGCGAGGAGGCTTGCAGTCAATGGCCTCTTCTCTCTGTCCGGTCTTCCTCCGCGTACTCTTCCCATCATCGCTTAGTATATGTTGTTCTTCTGTCATGCAGTATAGCAGAAAAGGATTGTAAATACAATAAAGAAAAAAGAGAAATTAGATGTGCTTAAAACTTTGCAAGTGCTTTGAAATATGATATTGTACATGCAGTTCTGGAACGTAACGCAGCTTCTGATTATATCTTAAAGTTTTCGAGGAGTGTAGTACTGGTGAGTAAAGAGCAAGAACCATATATTTCTCCGTTTGAGGCTGTACGCAAAGAAACCGAAGAAGGTATTGAATATTGGACGGCACGAGACCTTGCAAGAATACTCGAATACGATAACTATCGAAACTTTCTTAAGGTCATTGCCAAGGCAAAA
>CAZZVE010000011.1:0-2805 GCA_964657325.1 uncultured Ktedonobacterales bacterium | reverse complement strand
AAAGAACAAAGGCGCATCGAACAGCAAAAGCAACCTTCGTTATTTGATGAGACCGAGAACAATTAAGGATAGGGGAGAGAAAATGAGTTTTCCCTCTACCCATTAGAACAAAAGTCTGTTATCATAGCACTATGAGTAAGCATGTCTCGTTTCAGGGTGGCACCCTGGTTCTTTATGATGTGGATGCACGTCCGCCCGCGCCGTTCAAGCTTGTCAAGGAGCGTTGGCGGTGCGAGGGCTACCATTATGGTGCAATTCAATCCTATCTGCAAGAAGAGGCGATTCAGGATAGTGTGCCACGCTGGAAACCGCTTAACCTGACACTACAAGAGAAGAGAGAACCACACGATTATCAAACAGAGGCGTTGACAGCGTGGGATGAGGCGGGACAGTGCGGAAGTATTGTTTTGCCAACAGGGGCGGGTAAAACATTTGTAGCTATTCAGGCCATTCAGCGTGTGAACCGTTCTACCGTTGTGGTCGCGCCAACAATTGACCTGTTGCATCAATGGTATGCGCGTCTCGCCAACGCCTTTGCATGTGAGGTTGGTGTGTACTATGGTGGCGAGAAAAGAGTGTTGCCACTTACTATAACCACGTATCATTCGGCGGGCGACTTGATATCTGAGTATGGCAACACCTTCAAATTAATTATTTTTGACGAGGTACACCATCTGCCTGCGCCAAATTGGGGTGAGGCCGCGTTGATGGCACCTGCCCCTCTACGCCTGGGACTTACCGCAACCTATCCAGAGGAGCATGAGCAAACAAATGGACGCTGGCGGGTCGATGCTCTGGTTGGTCCGATTGTCTATACAAAACGTATCGAAGACCTTGTTGGGCAACAACTGGCGAACTATCGGACAGAGCGTATACGTGTCGATCTTTCGACAGAGGAGCGCATGCGGTATGATGCCGACCATGCTATCTATATCGAGTTCGTGCGTTCACGACAACTACAACGTCGCTATGGTCCTGGCTGGTTGATGGAATTGATGCGCCTCTCCACGCTTGACCCAGAGGCAAGACGTGCTTTTCTCGCACGACAACGCTTACTTCGATTGCTTGCCGGATGTGAAGGGAAGTTTGCTACACTCGATGCGCTCCTACGCGAATACATGCATGAACACATTCTGATTTTTACAGAGCATAATGGCGTGGTTTATGATATCGCCTCTCGTTACCTCATTCCTGCAATCACGCATGAAACACATGCGGCTGAACGTAAAGCGATTGTGGATGGCTTTCAAGATGGCACCTATCGCGCACTCGTGACCTCACGAGTTTTGAACGAAGGCATTGATGTACCAGAGGCAAAAATTGCGATAGTGCTGGGGGGTACGGCTGGTGCGCGTGAATATATTCAGCGTTTAGGGCGTGTCTTGCGTAAAGTTGAGAATAAAGAGGCGGTTCTTTTTGAAGTTATCACACGTAAAACCCTTGATGAAGGTAAGGCCCAACGTCGCCGTAGACCAAGAAAGATTAGCTGATGCTGACAGCAGAGCTTGTGAAATCGCGCTTGCGTCAACGCGGGACTGAGCTAACAATAGATATGCTAGATACGCATGATCCCTACTGGCTGGCTACAGCTACGGAACTCATAACGTTGATACAGCAGCATGTAGGCCGTTCGCAGGCAGAGCTAGACAAGTCACTCGAAGCCTATGAAGGTGAGCGCATCGACTACTTTATAGTACGTGGCTTAGCAAAAGTCATGACTGATGCCGCAACATTCGTACCTCCTACTACACAACTATTACCACTACAACTTCGGGAACGCCTCTTCTCATATGGACCCGTTTTTGCTACACCCCAGCTGTTCCAAAGTCAGACACGCCAGGACGTGCTAGAGCTTGTCGCAAACGAACTTGCTCTAGCACCACAACATGTCGAAGCAGGATTGTTCGCAGATAGGCTATCAGCATTCGTACTTAGTGATGCAGGTCCACAATGGACGCCCGATGGCTTATTGATACGTTATAACCTGGAATTGGCACGTGGTGTATTGTATTGGGCCAGTCAGATGCAGATCGAAGCACATAGCAACTATAAGGACCTGTGGAAATTCCTCAAGTTCTTTAAGCTCATGTTTTGGGTCACTTCGCAAGAGGACGGCTATGTCGTCGATCTGGACGGTCCCATTTCGCCCTTTGTCAGCGCAACCATGCGCTATGGTAGACAATTTGCGGCCTTTCTGCCCGCGTTGCTCTTGTGTGAACGTTGGTATATGAGCGCAGATGTACGCTCACCTGTCACTCAAAAAATGACGACCTATCGTCTCAATCATACCTCTGCACTGCCCACTCACTTCAAGCAAAGTGGTGAGTTCGATAGTCGGCTGGAAGCCGATTTCGCGCACGAGTTCGAGGAAAAATTCGGTGGTAAACGTGGCAAATGGTTGCTCACACGAGAAGACGAGGTACTTGTACTGGGCGATACCGTAATGATTCCAGATTTCGCGGTGACACATAAAGATACTGGTCAACGCATATTGATAGAGTTAGTCGGCTTCTGGCATCCCGACTATTTGAGACGCAAGGTCGATAAGGTGAGAGTCGCACAATGCCAAAACCTGTTGCTACTCGTCTATGAAGGTATCAATTTAAGCCATGAAGCATTACGCGACGTACCAGGCGAAGTATTGTATTTCAAGAACAAACCCGTGCTAAAAGACGTAATGGCAATGGTAGAGGCGATGGCGGAACGAATGAACGATTTGTAGGGACCTTCAAAGCACAGGTGCCAGGGTGCCCGCAAGGGGACGCCCCTCCCATACGAGAATGCGCCTAGGGAGCCATCTTATAT
>CAZZVE010000010.1:55507-67933 GCA_964657325.1 uncultured Ktedonobacterales bacterium | reverse complement strand
TTAACTGGACCTAAGCAAGAGAGTAACGTTAACAAAGAGAGAAACGTACAGAATTCATTACTAACAAATTCTGTACGTTTCTCTCTTTGTTGCAAGGAAAAATTCTTAACTGACATGCTTTTGTGATAGCATAGGAGTACGCAAAATATTCCTCATGTTTATGTGTCGTTGGCTAGTGAAAAAGTTCACTTTGTAGTGAAGGAAAAAATGTATGCAGTCGAGCCAATCCCCTAACCCCATCCGATGGGGTATTCTCAGTGCCGCGAATATCGGTGTGAAGTCGGTTGCACCTGCGATCCGAGCGTCCTCTAATGGACGATTAGTCGCGGTCGCGAGCCGTGACGTACAGCGTGCGAAGGGCCTCTATTCGTTTGCTCCCGAAGTGCAAATTTATGACAATTACGAACAAATATTGAATGATCCAAACATCGACGCTGTATATATTCCTCTTCCTAATGGTCTGCATGCCGAATGGACATTGCAAGCACTTCAGGCGGGCAAACATGTGCTATGCGAGAAACCAATGGCGATAACAGCACGTGAAGGCAAAATTATGCTGGATGCGGCACAGGCACATAATGTCTTTCTGATGGAAGCGTTTATGTATCGGTTTCATCCGCAAATTATATGGGCAATTGAACAAGCTAATGCGGGCCTTGTGGGACCTGTGCGTCTTGTACGAGCCTCGTTCTCGTTTGACATTCGTTCACGTCCTGACGATATACGTTTAAAGCCTGAGTTGGCAGGGGGCGCGTTAATGGATGTTGGTAGCTATCCTGTCAATGTTTGTCGAGCGGTGTATGGACAAGCACCTCTTGTTGTCGCGGCACGAGTGCATACGACCAGTCAAATTGGTGTGGATATGGCAACAAATGCTGTACTGGATTTTGGTGAGGGACGCTTTGGCATGATAGACTGTAGCTTTGAATTACCAACGCGCCAAATGGTAGAAATTATTGGCGAGGCTGGTACGCTCACCATTCCTGTGCCGTTCACTCCTGGGAACATAGAGGCAGTCATTCTCATCATTAAGAACGGCGAACTGACCGAGAAAAGCTTTGATCGTGTCGATCAGTATCAGCTTCAGGTAGAGCATTTCGCTAACTGCATTTCCACCGGACAAGAACCATCGTTCCGTCTTAGCGAAACGCTAGAGAACACAGCAACCATCGAGGCAATCTATCAGGCCGCCGGTCATGACTGGCCTATGATGTAGAGGTGGGTGGATATATTGTGGACGGCATAATGGGTGCAGATCACTCATTATGCCGTCCACAATATATCCACCCACAATTAAGAGAAGGAGATATTCATGCCACAGGTCGAATTTGGTTTTATGTTGCGACAGAAAAATGAGCCAAGACATTCCTGGCAGGACTTGATTGCTCATAATCATACTTCTATTCACGCACTTACATCAGGCTTTAGCACGCTATGGGTAGAAGATCACCTGCAATGGGAGATGACCGATACGCTTGAATGCCTCACCTCGCTCAGTTATCTCGCCGCGAGCTATCCACAATTTAAGGTTGGTACACTTGTCCTGTCGCAATCGTACCGTAATCCTGCATTGTTGGCAAAGATGATGGCAACACTACAAGCATTGTCTAATGGGCGTGTTATCCTGGGACTTGGTGCTGGCTGGAAGGAAGATGAGTATCTCTCGTATAATTATCCCTTTCCGACGACAAAAACACGCATGGAGCAATTAGAGGAGGCCGTTCAGCTTATCCGTACAATGTGGACGGCACCACAACCTGTTACATTTGAAGGCAAACAATATGCGGTGCGGAACGCTTATTGTGTTCCGCAACCATCACCCGCAATTCCGCTCTTGATTGGTGGCGGTGGAGAACATCGCACACTCGCACTTGTTGCTCGCTATGCCGATTGGTGGAACTTCAACTCTTGCACCGTTGAGGAATACAACCATAAGCTTTCGATTCTCAAGCAGCATTGTACTGAAATAGGACGCGAATTTTCTGAAATTACGCTGACGTATCTTAGCACGGTGAGTGTCTCGGAAGACCCGACAAAAGTGCAGCATAATTCGAGCAAGCACTTTATCGCGGGCAACGCCGAAGAGGTGACACAGGAATTACAACGCTTTCGGGATATCGGCGTGTCACACTTTATCTTTCGTTTCCTCGATCATGAAACAATTGAACATTTTGTGGCACGCGTCATCCCAAATTTCGTGTAGGAACAGGTATTCCTGTTATTTCCAGTGATTCATGGCGAGTCCCGCGACGGGCGATTGGAATGTTGGCAGGCGTGACATACCTAATGAGCCAATATAAACGGTTTTCAGATCGGGACCGCCGAACGTGACACTCGTGACAAGTTGTAGCGTCTTACCTGCTGTTGCACCCATATCTGCAGGTGTTGCCTCACCATTGGCGATTTTCTGCTCAAACGTTGCTAGTAAAGGCTCATTAGCCTCTTCAAAGACAACATGATAGTTCCCGTCAGGTGTAATAATACCAACGCCATTACGTAACACCGTTGTGACCCAGACATTTCCCTCACTATCAAAGGTAAAGCCATCAACGGCACCGCCAACGCCAAGATTGTCAGGGCCAACAGCTTCTTTATCCGAAAGACTTCCATCAGGATGAACACGGAAGCGAATGATGTGGTTTTTCATCGTTTCCGCGACATACAGATACTCTTCTTTTGCATCAAGCCGAATCTCATTCGTGAAATAAAGACCATCCTGCACAATGCGCGGACCTTTTTCATCAACCAACACAATATAGCCATCGGGTCGTGGGCTTGCCGCAGCGGGCCACCATTGTGCTTCACGAGTTGAGAAGGCTGCCCAAATGCGTTTCTTGCTATCAATGAACACGTAGTTCGCGGTTGATACCTTAACGCCATCAACTTCAGTGAATAGTTCTTCGACGTGTCCGTCTGGGTGAAGCTTTTGGATTGTGCCAGTGCCAATGTTTGCGACAAGAATCGAGCCATCATCGGCTAAAGCGAGGCCATTTGGTTCACCGCCGAGGCCACCAAGAAACTGCTGTTCGCCATCCCGTTTGATGCGAGTAATACCACCGCGTCCATCTGATACCCAGAGCGTCCCATCTGATTGTGCAATAATTGATTCTGGGCGGACGAGATCATGACCTGTAAAGGTAAGGTCACTGAGGTCAAGGCGAAAATCTTGAATGGGTGTGTTGCTCATGATGTATCCTTTCAGCATTGAAAAATGTACATACCTTAGCTTTATCGGTGTATGAGATACTTCTTTGATTGTACGATGTGTAAAACTCATATACAAGGTTGTCGCTTTGTATTGTTGAGTGTCTGCTGACTGTCTTTAATCGTGTTTAAGAGTGACATCGAATTGTTGATAGAAAGAGGAATAGTATAAATGGCACATCTTTTAACTGGTGATACAGTGATTGAGTTTACGCTTCCGGCTACCGATGGTGAGACATATAGTACACGTGAGATGCTGACTGCGACGAAAGCGTTGGTGGTTGTGTTTATGAGTAACGATTGCTCGTATGTACAGGCGTGGGAGGATCGTATTAACACGATTGCTCGTGAGTACGCAGACCAGGACGTGCGTGTGCTGGCGATTAATGCGAATAGTGGTCCCGCAAATACAATGGAAAATATGGGCAAGTATGCGATAGAAAGGGGACTTGTGTTTCCATATGCCATAGATGAAACGCAGATTGTGATGCATGCCTTTGGCGCGGAACAGACGCCAGAGGTGTTTATCTTCGATGCCTCCGCGAAGTTACGCTATCACGGAGCACCTGATGATAACTTTGAGAATGCGCAAGCTGTAAAACATGCTTATATACGTGAAGCACTCGATGCGCTCATTGTTGATGGAGAGGTGGCGATTCCTGAGACAGAAACGGTGGGATGTCCTATCGCATAAAAATGATAAGATAACAACAAAGATCAGTTTTTGTTCGTTCGCTGTGCCTATTAACAGAAAATAGAGGGTCTCATGAGCCAAGAATATGATAATGTGCAGTTATCAACGTCTTCACGTCCTACCCTCGCTAATCGAACGGAATGGCTGGCCTATTGGAAGACAGTAGGGCAAGAGTGGCGTACTGAACCAGAGATTGACCTGGACCGTCAGCGATTTCTCACAGAATGTCTCGCTATAAAAGTGGACTTGGATGAGGGAATATACAAGTTTAGAGACGTGAAGTTGAAGCGTGCTGATGTTGAATGGCTGCTCGCAAATCATGATAATGGTCATGGACCTGTGGATTGGCGCAATTCTGAACACCTGCATCGCGTTGGCATCGACTTACGCGGTGCAGACTTACAGGGTGCTGATCTACGGAGCCTACCCCTTTCTCATATGTTGGGGGGGCTCAATGGGCGCGAACGAAACCGTGCACAGGAGAAACGTGATATAGCTGCTGTACATTTAGAAGGGGCAAACTTTAGTGAGGCACATCTGGAACGGGCAGAATTGTATATGGCTCATTTGGAGAGAGCTGACTTCTTTAAAGCTCATCTAGCAGGTGCATCGCTGCGTAAAGCTCATTTGGAGGGTGCATCACTTCGTCTCGCGTATCTTGCATTCGTTGAGCAAGAGACAAAAAATGAGAAAACACACTACAACTATTATGTATCTATGCGTCCTCTGCCTCCTGCGGATTTACGTGCTGTTTTTATGGATAGTGTTACAGACCTGAGGAATGCTCACTTAGGGAGCGAGAAACACGGCTTTGTGCGTCTCGCCGATGTGCATTGGGGAGATGTAAATCTGGCGATTGTAGACTGGTCATTGATCAAACAACTCGGCGATGAGGGACGTGCGAGAGCGCAATCGCGTGAGAAAAAGGTAGATACCGAGACGCTTATCGAAAGCTATCGTGAAGCTGTACGTGCTAATCGTCAACTAGCCGTAGCTTTGCAAGGGCAAGGACTCAACGAAGAGGCAGCACAATTTCTCTATCAAGCGCAGGTGTTACAGCGCGAAGTCGTGCGGTTACAAGGCCGAGTTGGTGCCTATATTTTCTCGGCCTTTCTCGATATCTTGGCGGGCTATGGCTATCAACCAATACGTAGTGTACGTGCATACCTGCTTGTACTTGCCTGTTTTGCAGTCATATATTTTATCCTTGGACACATTTTTGGTCCCATTCTATCACCGGTTGGAGCAGTCGTATTCAGTATCACCTCATTTCATGGACGTGGCTTCTTTCCAGGTGGTATTGCGCTAGATGATCCAATCACGATTATGGCTGCTGTAGAGGCCATCATTGGGCTGACGATAGAAATCAGTTTTATTGCCACATTCACACAGCGTTTCTTTGGTAACTGATGACGTGTGTACATTGCCCAACTAGTTCACGCGCCAGTACACGCCATTTTCGCGTTGCATAAATCCACGACTAATCATATCTTTTCCGAAAAAGGCCGCATCATGTCGTCATCATCATAGTGAACTGTTTTAAGTCTCTGCAATGCGAACTGCACATTCTGCTGCTCCTCACTTTGCAGTAAAGAGAGCAGGTACGCTCGATAGTGTCGCAGGTAATGATTTTCAAAGGCAAGCATCTGCTCACAAAGTTCTCGCAGTTCTAAACGCTCCTCTTCGCGCTCAGGAATGCCATACATCCACTGTATTTTGCCTTTTTCAAACATCGCGGTTAGGAAGGGACTCCACTCATCATGGATTTCATTATTATATGTCTGTACACTCCCACGTTTTGTGCCTACAAAACTTCCTGTTTGGAAAGCAAGCAACGCCGATGCCATACGACATGCACATTCTACTAACTCGCGTGTAGCATAATACGTCGCGTTCGCTTTATCAGGTGGATAGGAGAGTGCTGCAACATCATAGGAAAGTTGCGTCATATGGTCGTACCCGTAAAATGTTCCATCAGGGTTTGGGTAGTTAATGGGATAGGTAATAGTCTCACTCCGATGCAAACGAAGCAAAAATTCTATCACACCGTCCGTAATGTCGCATGTATAAGCGTCTCTACTAGGCAATGTCATTGTGGTTCGTGTATCCTCACCAAAGAGGAGAATGCTATTTTGTTTTAGTGCGGTCCTCATAATGCTTTGGTAGTTGGGCAACGCTTGCTCATCAATGACGTTAATGTCGAGACGCAGAATACTTTTTTTTACACAAGCAGCTGCAAGCTGTTGCGCTTGTATCATTTCCTTTGCAATAAGAAATGACTCTTTGAAGAGGACATACACGTCGATGTCACTACCAACAACCGCGCATTCGTCCGCATAGCTTCCTAGTAGATAGTAGCTCCGAACGCGGTCAGGAAAAGCTAATTCATACTGTTGTACCATGTTAACAAGGGGTTCATCGACATATCGCTTTCCAATAGTATAAAGTAGATGATGTGTGTTCATGTGCTGTCCTCCTTCGTTCCATCATTGTAGTGAGAACATAGCATGAGGGTAGGGTGATGTCAAATAATGTGTTACGAAACTAAGGCACCCGTAAGGAGACGCCTCTATAGGAGTGGACTTAAGAGTACGAACGGGGACAAGGGCGCCCGCAAGGGGAACGCCCCTCCCATACAACATGGTTTCCTAAGCGCGTTTGCATATGGGAGGGGCGTTCCCCTTGCGGGCGCCCTTGCTCTGTCAAGCGATGATTGACAGAATTACTAGCTTACAGCAATCTCAAAATTGCGTAGCTCATAGCCAGTGGTCAAGTCGTTCCAGCGAATGCTAGGTTTGCTGACGACACGCAAGGTGTCGAGCGCGAGCAGGCGCTGTAGGAAGATGTCAGTTTCCTGGATAGCGATATAGGCACCGGGGCAACGATGGACACCATCTCCAAAGCTCATCACCATTTCTGGTACACGGTCTCCATGAATGGTGCGTCCGGGACAGACGGCAAGGGGAAGCTCTCCTACAATGCTCTCATCGGCATTCGATGCGTCAATCTCAATCGTGACTCTGGCGTCTTGCGGAATAACGACTTGTGTACCCTCATTCTCAAGTTCAATAGCAGCAGTGGTTTTGCGATAGAGGCGTGTGACGACAGGCTCGACGCGCAATATCTCATGCAAGATCGCGTATCGCTCTTCTTCCGAGGCGACAACATAGTGTTGACGTAGTTCTGGACGTTCGAGTAAGTGCCATGCTGCGACACTGATAAACTCGCGTGTTGTCACCATACCTGCTGCGGCATAGGTGATACATTCCGTAAGTATTTCTGTGTTGCTGTAGTTTTGAGTGAGCAGGTGCGAAATGACATCGCTTTGTGGCTTGCGTTTGCGTGCACGAATAGCTGGTAACACGTCCAGGTAATAAAACGCTAGTGTGCGCGTTTGAGTTTTGAGTAAGTTCACGATACCACGCGGAGTGAAACGTACCTCTGTCAAATTTCCTGAAAAGAATGCTTCGAGTCTCTGTGGCAATCCTGGATAGCTATTGGTCAAGCCAACCACTTGCGACGCTACACGTACCGCTAGCGTTATGCTCAATTGGCTAAGGTCAACCTGCTTTTTACGTTGTAGCTTCTTGATAAGTTGACTAGCAAGTTGCTCCATAACCTGGCGATAATTCTCACTGACCGTTTTTGGTGTAAAGAAACGTGCGGTCAAACTTCTCTGTTTTTGATGAATCTTACCGTCTTGGTACAAAATAGGCTGATTCATCATTTGAGGAATTTGGGCAATCATTTCCGCGCCAAAACCCGCCTGCCTCGTATCAGCACTGCGCAGGACTGCTCGTGCCGTGTCGAAACTGCGTACATGCCATAATCCGTCCGCATCTTGCTCAACAGCAGGACCGTGAGAAGGGGCAGTAGGCACAGTTTTTTGCCACGAGAATGCACTATGATCTATTGGGCAGGAATTGGCAGAAGTAGTTGTCTTTATCGTTGATGCCTGAGTATCCGACACAGGCTGTTCTTTCATAGACTCCATGTTGTGTTTCACTTCTTTCAGCAAGAAAGTTCTCTTTCCAGAGAGACGAAAAACGTACTTATGATATAGAGTATATCATAATTTTGCCTTTTTTGCCTCTTCTCTTTGGAGGATGCGAAGTGATTTAGAAGCCGATAAAGCTGATATCGTTTACATGACAGGGGCAAAGCGTGTTTGACTCCAACGAACTCGTAACGTGGCATAGAGTGGCATGACAGGGGCAAGCCCTGTCACTACTATACACGCATTCCGTGGCAAAGCCATGCAGTGGTAGTTTTAGTATAGTAGTGGCAGGACTTGCCCCTGTCATGCTCCCGCCCTGCATTGTAGGCTCTCTTTAGGGGTTGTTGGAGTCAATGGTCTTGCCCCTGTCATGCTTCACGTCGCTCCGTAAGCGCATGAAAAACGAAGGGTATTAGTTAGTGATACTCAATGTCTCTCGCGTCCTAATAGTTACCATTTCCACCTGCACCGGTAACTCCTACATCGAATCTGACGACGGTGAATGGCAATTTGGGTTTTCCTGCCAGACCTGTGAAGATGCCGAGATTGGTTGTATACACGAATTTACCCACAAAGGTAAGACTTGCGGGCTGATTGAGTAAGCCATGAGCCGTGACCTCTGATGTGCCATAGGTTTTTACAACCTTGCCATTGCAATCAAGAACGGTGATGTTGTCACCTAAATTGCTAGCTACCCAGACACGTCCTTTGCTATCGAGTGCTAATCCATCGGGACCGTTGAGTGGTGTCGATGCTGAAGGACCAATTTTTGTATTTTTCTGGACAAGGGCGTCGAAGCCCGTTGGATACTCTTCCAGATCAGGATTCAAGTGTTGCGCGAAAATACGTGCATTGCCTGTGACCTGACCTCTGCTATTCACATCGAAGGCAACCACACTATCCGCGTAGGTGTTCGCAATATAGAGTGTCCGGTAATCAAGGCTGAAGACAACACCATTTGGTGTTAGGCCCGCGATTGGTGCTTGAAGTAAGCCTTTGTCGTTAATTGGTGCGCCAGAACTTGGTGGACCAATGACGAGTTTCGCCATGCCTCCACCCGGTGGGATGGCATACACGAGACCTCGATTTGAGTCACTGTCGTACAGTGTTCCTTGCGCGTTGAAAGCCATATCCTCAGGTCCACCTCCCTTTCCTGGGTAGGTGGCGTAGATGCTTACTGTCGGATGATTACAGCCTGGATTATGAATGCGAAGAACATTTCCTGTGCCGTTCGCATTCGCAAATAAATCTCCTGTTCGCGGATTGATTGTCAGGCCGAGGAGTTGACCACTACTGATCAGTTGCTGCCCAGGCTGACCGCCCAACTGACAGAGGAGTTTGCCCTGTTCGTTGAACACGAAAATGCGTGAGTTGGTGGGAGTTGCTACGTTATATGCTCCTACATAGACTTTGCCTTGCCAGTTTGTGATTCCTTCAGGAAATTGGAGCAGAGGAACTTGGTTGGATGATGCAAAAACTTGACCTTGACTCGGAAAAGAGGCTTCTGCTGGACTCGCCAGTACATACGAAAGAAGCAGAGAGAGTCCTGCTGCCACTCCTCCCAAGAGCAACAGTATCTTTCGTGCATCTTTCCATGTGAAAAGTGAGAAAGAAGGTGTTGTGATGCGCATAGTGAATTTCTCCTTGTACGTGATGTATGAAGATGATATCAATGCGTACTTTTTCTAACGCATCCATATATAGATGCGTTGATGGATGTATCATAGCGCATCGGATGCTTTACGTAAAGAGGAGTTAAGGAAGAGGGATGTGGGAAATAATCGACGCTAAAAAGATGAAGAAAGAGCTAGAGAAAAAAGAGTTTTCTTACACCAAAATTCCTATAGAAATGGTATTGCTTGCTTCTTATAATAGAGTACTCTATATTGTGAAGATTAGGATAGTACGAAATGTGCGTCAGAAAGATATGTATCTTTAGTGTAATGCAGCCTTCTTCGGTGTGGAGAAAGGCAAGGGGGAAGCGTGACTTTACTTGAACGAACTGGTACGACAGAGGGAAAGACAAAGACTCTACTGTCTGAGCAGTATGTATCGGCTTCAATGCCTCCTGTGCTGGGGACTTTTGATATGACTGCAATTTATCTTGCAGCTATCTTTTTTATTGGTAACGCGGCAAACACTGCTGGATTTGGGGGAGTAGCATCACTGACTTTCCTCCTCATTGGTGGTGCTACCTTTTTCCTTCCCTGTGTGGTCGCAACTGCACAACTAGGAGTGCTTTTTCCTCACGAAGGCTCGCTCTACAACTGGACTTGCCATGCCCTCGGTGACTACTGGGGCTTTTTTGTGGGTGCCATCTATTGGGTGCCCAATGTTCTTGGTATTATCGGTGCGGCTGATGGACTCATCACATACATACAGGGTCTCAATAACAACTGGCTTACGCAGCCCTGGCAGCAGGGCTTAGCTATTCTCGCGGTCCTCGCCTTTACCACCGCTCTTGCTGTGCAGCGACAACGTACCGTGCAAAACGTCGTCAATGTCGTGATCGGCAGCATTCTCGTGGTTGTCTTTCTGGTAGGGCTGTCGGGCGTGCTATGGATAACGAGCGGTCATCCATCTGCTACCCCTCTCAACCATGCGGCTGATTGGCAGGTGAATAATGCGAATTTCTCGATTTTTGGCCTAATTGCCCTACTATATTTGGGAGTGACTATTCCCATGAATATGGCAGGAGAGATACGCAATCCTAAAGTCATTCCACGCCACCTTTTGTGGGGAACGGTGCTCGTCATTATAAGCTACATCATTTGTACTCTCGTTCCACTTGTGGTTCGTGGACCGGCTCTTGCGAAAGCACCCATCCTTCCCTATGAGATTGTGACGAGTCTCGATGCGGTGCTAGGTAAAGCGGTTGGCAGTATTTGTGCAATATGTATTCTTGGTTTTTATCTCATTTCTCCGCTCGTCTACAGCTATGCAAATGCTCGTCTGCTCTTTGTTGGCGCGATAGACAAACGACTTCCGAGGTTCTTAGGACGACTCAACAGCAACCGCGTTCCCGCGAATGCTATTATCTTCCAGTCCATTGTCGCGGGGATTATTGTTATTTGTATCTTTATGATCGCTCCATCCATCACCTTTCTGGGGAGACCTGCCGATCTTGCAACCGATGTCTATAACGTGCTGCTTGCTGCGTTAACCCTCATTTTGGCACTTTCAACAATCTTCTTTTTTGTCGATCTATTCCTCATCTATAGAAGAGATCGCCTGCGCTTTCATCAACAACGCATCTTCCCGATGTGGGTAATTTGGCTCTGCCTCGTTGTTGGTCCTATTGCCTGTCTTGTCGTTGTCGTAAATACTTTGCAGAATTCCTGGATTCCACAACTGATCTCGAATAGTCAATGGCTCATCGTAACCGGAGTTATTATCCTTATAGCTATCGTCTTAACCGCTATTGGTGCGATGCTTGCGTCAGGCCAAACATCGTGGGAAACGTGGGAACAGTAAAAGGTTCCTGCTCGATAGAGCGTAGCAATTCAGGGAGTTGGCTCATTGACGAGGCACATGAACGAGAAAGAAGTGGAGAAAGTACCTATGTGGCTGAATCAATTGCAGCAGTTTCTTACACTACCTCGCGCTCAGCAGTTTGAGGCTCTTAGACGATTACGTGAGGTGGCAGGACAAAACTCCGCAGGGGAGGAGTGGAATTCAGTATTTGGTACACAAAGTGTATACGAAGCATGGACGCAGTTGCCTCTCATGCAGCACGTCTATGGGGCAAACCGAGCGATTCTCCGTCCTCTCCTTGAGCAACGCTCTTCCTGGCACCTTATTGAAATTGGAGGTGGTAATGGCGCATTGTGGCAAGGCTTCTTTCATGCACAGGAACGTGGCGTACTCACCCTTATCGATCCCAATCCTGGAGTTCATGCCACAGTTGCAGCTGTGTTACCTTCAGGAATTGAACTCCACTCACATATCGCTCGTGTCGAAAACGTTGAACTTCCTGAAGCTGATGCCGTCATATGCAGTCTTATGTTGCATCATATCGCTGGACTCGATCATGACCAGCGAGGCATCTTTCAGATGAACGGGCCTGGCAAGCGAGAGATTCTGCAACGCTGTGTGCAAGCGGTGCGAGCACGCCGTGGTCTCTGTCTGCTGAACGAGGCGGATGTCTATAATGAGATCGACCTTGAGCCGAGTGATCCCGCTCTTATAGAGCATTTCATAGATGTTTATGTGCGTCGAGCAGCACTGGCGGTGGCAACAGCATTGGAGCAGAGTGCCATTGACATATCGCTCAAACAACGTTGGGAGATCATATTGCGCCATTGGTGCCTGGATCAGGTGGACCTAGCCTTGGTTTCACGAGAAGAGCGCGATGTGTATGAACTCGATGTCGCTCACTGGCTACAGTTGTTACGGCAAGCGGGAGCGCAGGTTCTCAGTCATACGTATACAGATGAGTGGTACCTCTTTCACCAATACGTTTTTGCAGCAAATGAGTGAGAGGACACATGAGAAGAACGCATAATGAAGCACGCTCACACACTCTATAGGG
>CAZZVE010000010.1:45320-55497 GCA_964657325.1 uncultured Ktedonobacterales bacterium | reverse complement strand
CTTGACCGGGACCACCATAATTGCCATTGCCCCCAGCACCGGAGACTCCGGCATCGAACGAGGCAATAGTGAAGGGAAGATTTGGGCTACCAGCAAGTCCTGTGAAGATGCCTAAGTTAGAACAATACACCGTATTGCCTACAAAGGTCATTCCTGCAGGTTGATTGAGCAACCCACCTTGAGTGACGGCAGAGGTCCCAAAGGTTGTAATGACCTTGCCTGTATTGGGATCGAGAACAGTTAGATTGTCACCAAGGTTACTTGCGGCCCAGATGCGTCCTTGGCTATCTAAAGCTAACCCATCGGGACCGTTTAAGGGTGTTGAGGCACTTGGGCCAATTTTTGTATCGGGCAGTTTAAGCGCATCAAAACCAGTGGGGTACTCTTCCAGATCATGATTGATGTTTTGTGCGAAGATGCTCCCATTGTCTGTCAATTTGCCAGCATCGTTTACGCCGAATTTTATCACGTTGTCGGAGTAGGTGTTTGCGACGTAGAGCGTATGCCAATCTTGGCTAAAAATGACGCCATTAGGATTAAGTCCTGCAACAGGAGCAGCCAGGAGTGGATTACCAGGGGCAATCACAGTGTTGACTTTCCCACCACCAGGAGGAATTGAGTAGACAGCACCAAGGTTAGAGTCTGATGCAAAAAGGGTGCCATCTTTGAAAAAGACTAAATCTTCTGGTCCACCACCATTAGGATAAGTGGCATAAACACTAATTGTCGGCTTGTCACTGTCTGGTTTCTGAATACGTAGTATCTGACCAGCACCGTTCGCGCCTACATATAGGTCACCAGTATTGTGATCAATCGTGAGACCAAGCAGGACATTAGCACTGACCAGTTCCTGACCCGGTTGCCCCCCTATAGTTCGCTTGAGCTTCCCATTCGAGGCATCAAAAACGAAGATGCGTGAACTTGAAGGAGCATTCACGTTGTATGTTGAAACATATATCTTGTTCTGCCACGAAGTAATCCCTTCAGGGAACTGTAAAAGAGGAATGGTGTTGGATGATGCGAAAATAGTACCGGATGAACTGGGCGGTTTTGCATGAGCGCGTGTTGACGTGAGCAACCGAGGACTTAAAAGCAGAAAACATATGCTTAGCATCACGAATACCCCTAGAATAAGAGCCAAGCCTGTTGAACGCTGCTTCAATTTAAATAGAGACACGAATACCCCCCTCATAACGAAGAACTTTCCTTATAAACAACTTTTAACTCTGCTACTAAAAATTCACAATGACATATAGTGATACAGTCCTAAATAAATATAGCAAGCAGAGCAGTCTATGTATACTAGAATATTAGCAGCATATACAAGAAAAGAAAAGCAGGGTAGGAAAAATGTCTGTTATCAGAGACCTGTTCTAATGAGGCATATGGCTTGACTTCGTAATTGCCTGTTGGCAAGCTGAGGCTCCCGAATGGAGGGAAGTTTCTCCCTCCTCATACAAGATTGACGTATAGCAGGTCCTTTCACACAGTATTGCTAGAGTGTAGAAGGACCCTTATTTTCTCTGTTGTGCGCTCTCTTTACTTTTTGCGTTCCAGCAGAACAACTGGGACTTGGCGTGCGAGCTTCGTTTGAAGCCCCGCAAGAGCAGGTATCTTCTGTACCTGGATGCGTCCAAGCCGGTCTCTCTCCGCGCTTTCGACGACGATGGCTCTGGCCTCGAACGTCTCGGTACCGAGTTCGACCGTCACATCAGGATGCGCGACCAGATTGTGATACCAACCGGGATTGGTTGGTGCACCCCTATTGCCAGCGAACACGTAGATGCGACCATCGTTGGGCAAATATGCTAGCGGGCTGATACGTTGTTCGCCACTTTTTGCTCCCGTCGTCGTCAGCAGAAGTAAGGGGACACCGGCGAATTGGCCACCAACGTTGCCCCCGTTCGCACGGAATTCTTCGATGATCCGGCGATCCCAGTCGTTCCAGTCATGTATCTCAGTCATGTACAATCCTTCTCGTGATAGAATGTTCTACGTCTCGTGGGCCTCCCCCAAAGAATGCCTATTATCGTGTCTCTGAGTGTTGGTGTAACGCGTCATACACACATGATATTTGGACTATGCCTTGTTCTTGAAGTAGTGGCCTTGATCGAGATCCGCGAGTAGCCCCGGATGTACTGGCTGCTCCCCAAGTAACTCTTGAGTTAGCACGCTTGAGGCCGGGGAGTCGAGGCCGATAAAGCCACCCATCCAGGTGAAGTGCTTGCCTGCATCCTCAGGAGAGATGGAGACCACTGGGAGATTAAGATGCCGACCGATTATCTCAGCAATGGTGCGGATTGGCACGCCCTCGTCTGCGACCGCATGCAGCACAGAACCCGCTGGTGCCTTCTCTAGTGCCAGGCGGAAGAGGTGCGCGGCGTCGAGCCGATGTACAGCAGGCCAGCGGTTGGACCCATCACCGATGTAGCCGGAGACGCCACTGGCGCGGGCGATGCGGATCAAGGTCGCCATGAAGCCGTTGTCTCCCTCGCCGTGAACCGTGGGAGGGAGTCGCAAGACGGATGAGCGGACGCCGCGAGAAGCAAAGGAGAGCGTCATTTGTGCATTATCCAGCCGACCCGCTGGACCACCAGTGGGACGAGCCGCATTTGGTTCGGGGTCCCGTTCGGTCGCCATATGTCCCGGTGTGAGTCCGAGTAACCCGGAGGCGATGACGAACGGTCGGTCAGAGTCTGCAAGCACCTCGCCAAAGGTTTCTATGGCGCGGCGATCCGCATCGACAGCACCCTGGAAGTCTCCTGAGAAGGCGATGTCGTGCTTGAATGCGAGGTGAATTACACCATCCGACGCGGCAGCTACACTGCGCAGACTATCAAGATCATCGAGTGTGCCACGATGCACCTCTACTCCTGCGGTGGCAAGTGCCGCAGCCGCAGCCTCCGAGCGTGCTAGCCCGATGACTTGATGGCCTGCGCCAATCAGTTCAGGGACAACGGCGGAGCCGATCCAGCCAGACGCGCCAGTAACGAAAACTTTCATTGGAAATTCCTCTCGTGGATGTAGAATGAGGGTTTCGGTCGGCGATGAAGCCAGCATCTCTTCTGACGACACACGTTCCGTGAACCCGAATACTCATCAATACAGTTTCTCTCTATTGTAACAAACTGATGCCTTTACAACAATGTGTTACACTAGACAGTATAGCCCGGGTTGTAACGCTGAGCAAGCATCAATTCGTGGCGTGTGTTACGTATGCAACAAAGAGGGAAAAATGTCGCACGAAGAACAGACCGAAACTCCTCTACCAGTTTCACCGTCTCTACACTTACCATCACCACTTTTCCTACCAGCCGCACAATGTACAGTTCATCGTCCTCTCGGTTGGGATCGCTCACAATTCCACTACGCGCATCCGTACTCACCTGCTACTGGTCGATGACCCATTCAAGGGCCGAGCGATTGCCGAGCCTGTATTGAAAGCACTCTCGCGGTATTCCCATAAGCGTCAGCCACTCGTTAACCCTGAGCGCGTCCTTCTCTGTTGATAACTTCATCTTCTCGACATGCCAGCTAATCGGCACATCCTTATTTTCAAGCCACTGAAGGCGATATTCTTTTACCATCTCATACTGCAAATGTAACTCCATCAGAGCTTTGCCGATGCGTACACACGACTAGTAGGGAAAACATTGTGTAACGCATAGACGGGGTTATCGCAAGAGATTTTTGTGGTGAGAGGTCTGCTGTACACATTGCGTTAAAGCATTTATATAGTGTTGGTAAACGAATATGTCTATGTTATGATATAGGTCATATTTATTGGGCGCGATCACACCCGCGAAGGACAAAGGTATGGAGAGCCATGATAGGCGTATTAAACGTACACAACAATTATTAGCGAAGGCACTCATTGCTCTTACATTGAAGAAGGGCTATGAGTCAGTCACGATTCGTGATATTACAGAACACGCGGATATAGGCTATGCTACATTTTTCCGGCACTATTCAAGTAAGGATGCTCTGTTACGTGATGTATCAGACGTGGTGCTAGCGGATTTGAAAAGTCTACTACCAGGGGCACCAAAGATAGATACAGAGGCTGTTGGCGTGCCGCTATTTCGTTATGTGCAGGAACATGCCAACATTATTCAAGTCTTGTTACAAAGTAGAGGTACCTCTTCACTGGTGCAGCACATCATCGAGATTACATCACAAGACGTTCTCAACGAGAACGAGCCATTAGAGGGTAGCATAGTTCCTGCCGAAGTTGCCGCTTATCACCTTATTAATTCGTCTATTTCCCTTATTCAATGGTGGCTGGAACATGATATGCTTTATACACCTGAACGCATGGGGGCGATTTTTCAAGTGTTAATTATGCAACCAACGCGCGCAGTTGCGTTTCATCCAACTACACAAGAAGACTCTACCCGAATCGGGTAAACCTATAATCTATTATAAACATGCATATAATCTGGTCCCTGCTTACACAAAGAGAAACAAAATGTTACATATAAGCGCACTAAAACGCTTCGCACCTTCGTCATTTGCGACGACGAACACTGAAAAATATCTCGCTGATAAGGCGGCGGCTCGTACGTTCACCTGGTTTGATCTGGTTATTGGCGTTGGCATTCTTGCGGACCTCGTGCTGTCATTGCTCAACGTCACTACTCATTGGAGTAATGTTGGCACTATCACAGTTATGCTCTCACTGTATCTACTCGTGCTATTATTCTCACAACAGATACGCCCACTTGTGGGAAGGCTTTTGCTCGCTGGCATTATTGCGGGTATATGTGAACTGTTTACCGATGCCTCCGGTCAGTCTGTCGCGCATTCGCTGATCTATTCAGCAAGTGAACCTATGTTATGGGCCTCACCTTTATATATGCCGCTTTCCTGGATGGTTATACTCACTCACTTGGGTTATGTGTCATGGCGACTACGCGCTCTATTAGGTTGGCGTAAAGCAGCCTTGATAGCCGGGCTTCTTGGCGCAATCCAAATACCAGTCTATGAGGAACTAGCTTACTATGGCGGATGGTGGCAGTATAAGCCAACACACTTAATGCTTGGACATACGCCACTTTATGTACTGCTCTTTGAAGGCTTGATTGTCGCCGCGTTGCCACTTCTTTATGACAGTATTGAGCGTCGTGCGTGGTTCCATGTCGCTCTGATTGGCCTTGTCGTTGGCGCGTGGATGCCGTTTGCCGCGCTTTTCTCCTGGTTGTTACTGGGGCTGTGAACACAGGTTACACGTTACATTGTTTCGTGCGCGTCTTGTGTCTCCGACTCTTCCATCGTTTCACCTAAAGCAAGCCGACGCTTAAGTTCTTGAGCACTTTCGGCTGGTATCTCCTTCGCCCGTCTTGTTTTTGTGTAGAGAGCCGAATAGAGCAAATACAAGGCAGTACCGTGCAGACTGAACGCGTAGACATACTTGAGCAACCCGTTGTCGGGGATAGACAGCAGCAGACATGTAATACCACTCGCGGCAAAAAGTAGGCCAACAAGGACATCGAAGCCAATTCGCCACAGTGAGTATGCGCCAGAAAGTTTCCCTTGTGCTTGTTGAAATAAACGAATGCGTTCAGCTTGACGCAAGCGGAAAACATCGCTATCCATAAGAGGTTTGTGAGCGCGTCGAAAGCTACGAAAGCCGAAGAGCGCGAAGGTTGTGGTTAGGAGTCCAAAGACGAATGGAGAGAGCATGAGAAATGTACTAAATGAAAGAATATTGCGTAGGGGAAGTAGCCCGCCAAGAACCAACCAGAGCATTTGAAGTGCACCACAGATGACCATTACAGCCGTACTTCGTTGACGTTGCGCTTTCCTTCTCTGCACAAGGACATTTCGGTAGAATGCGGTCTCTGACATAGGACGCGAATCCATCTTTTTGGCTCCCTTTAACCATACATGCACGCGAAAACAATTTACTCCTCCCTGTATTGTAATTCGCTTTACGCGATGCGTCAATGGCTTATATCTAACTCTACAATATATAGAATGTGCTATACTATATACCAATTATTGTTACAAGTCACAGAGGTAGACAAGCATGTCATCACGTGTAAAAACTGATGTCTTAATCATCGGGGCTGGCATTATGGGAGCTTCTTGCGCCTCCTTTCTCAGCGAGCAGGGCGTAAAGGTGACTGTGTTAGAGGCACAGGCGGCTCCTGCGATGGGATCGACGGGTCGGAGTGCTGCTGGTGTGCGTGTCCAATACACCGAAGAGGTCAATATTCGTCTCTCCTGGGAGAGTATTCAGGAGTACCAATATTTTCAGGAACTCTATGGGGAGGATGCAGGATATCGACCAATCGGCTATCTTTTTCTTGTTCCACCCGAACGCTGGGGCGAGCAACTGGAGAGCACAAGCTTACAAGAACGTTTAGGTGTTCCTGTGAATGCTCTCACTCTTGAAGCTGCTCAAAGAATTGTTGCGTTTGATACTACAGGGATTGCAGGTGTCACCTATGGGCCGATTGACGGTATCGTGGACCCGCATCGTGTCACGTTTACCTATCTGAGATTGGCGAAGGAGAGGGGTGCTACCCTACATATGAACACTCCCCTTATCAGTGCTACGCGAGTTGGTAACGTTTGGCGTGTGGAGACGCCGAAGGGCATCTTTGAAGCCGAGTATCTCATAAATGCAGCGGGTGCATGGGCAGGGGAAATCGCAACGCGTGCAGGATTGACAACGCCTGTACCAGTACAGCCTATGAGACGCATGATCTATATGACCGCTCCCACGCCCTGGAAACACGTCTATCCTTTGACTATCGACCTGACGAGTGGTTTCTATCTGCGAAGCGAGGGCGAGCGTATCCTGTTTGGTCGTTCCAATCCAGACGAACCCGCAGGCTTTACTGAAGGCATGGATTGGAATTGGTTTGAGCCAACAATCAGCATCGGGCTTGAGCGTTTTCCGTGGCTAGCGGAAACAAAACTAGATAACAACGCGTGCTGGTGGGGCTATTATGAAGTGACACCTGACCATAATCCGATTCTTGGTAGAATGCCTGAAGTAGAAAACTGGATCAACGTCGCTGGTTTTTCTGGTCATGGCGTACAACAAGCACCAGCCGTTGGGCGACTCATCGCCGAAGAAGTCCTGCTTGGTAAGGCACGCTCGATAGATATCGATTCTTTACGCATCACTCGCTTCTCAACTAATCAGCAACGTCGGGAGCGTAACATCGTCTAAGTAGTGGTTCACTATCCCGAAGGATAACGAAGATATGGCAAAGAAAAAAGAAATAGTACAGCATATATCACAAGACGAGCAAGAGCACGTGCAGCAAGTGCTTGACCATACTCACATTATCGCTCAACAACTGCATACGGCTACCCAACAGGAGCAGGCAGAAGCGGCACTCACGGAAATCAATACGCTATCTGAGGATGCTCAAATTGTCCTGCTGAAGGCATTAGCAAAAGAACGTCATACTGATGCGGCTGATGTATTACTCGCTTTGAATGAGTTAGCTGTGCAGAAAACTGTGCGTAAGGAAGCAAGACGCGCACTTATACAACTCGAAGGTGCTAAGATATACCCGTTATGGAGCGTTCTTGCGGCACCACAGGCGGTTGCAGTACGGGGTTTGGAAGATAATGTTGCATATCGCTTTTGGAAAGGTTTTGTAACCGATTCAATTGAGGTAGGTGAGGCTCAACTGATTTTATCTTTTGAGCGCGAAGATGACCCATCTACTGTACGAGTTCTCGGCTTCTTACTTGAGTTCTATCATGATGGCGTCAAAGATGCCTTTACCAGAGTTGAAAGTAAACGTAGTTTTATGAAGTCTGTAGATCGTATGTCGGCAGGTTTGGCTAATATACCTATGAAGCAATGTTCTTTAGCGGAAGGGCGCGAACTGGTGTTGGATGCTCTTACCATAAATGAACGTTATCATACACGTCCACATAGAGACTATCGAGTAAACCTTTCTCTTATACAGCGTTTAGTGTTGAACGCGCCCGGTAGTGAAGAGGAGGATAATACAGAAACTCTTGACATACCAGACAAGGGCGTAAAGGGTGGTGTGCTAAGAAACCTCTTCTTCAGGAAAGACCTGCCGCAATAAGGCGCGCACTCTCATATCTTCTAACTCTTTCTCTTCGTCTTGTTTAAAGCTGAAAGGCTTAAAGGTATCTAATTCCGAGCCTGGACGCGGAGGCATTTCGCGTCGAGGAATAGCGTTTGTGAAAAATGCAATCATATTACTCGTGTTCGTATCGGAGATGTTATTGAAGGAAAATGCGACCCGAAAATAATATGAAAGAAAACAACAGAGGGCGAAAAATGTACTTCCAACGATGAACGCCAAGGCAACAACCCAACCCCAGACAAGTCCAACCAAAAGAGTGATAAACAATAAGAGTGATGCTGTAATGAGTGTAGTCCGTATGCTTTGTGCAGAATGCTGTCCCATGAATTCAGTTGTACCTTTTTGTTACTAGCATGGCGTCAAGAAGAGGAATATAACGCTACTATTATCATATGATAGCATGACGTATCAGGTTAAGAAAATAGGTACTGAATGAAAAATACAAAGAAACCTGCTATACATAGAAAAAAAGGTGAACTCCCTACAAAGATATGTGTAACCTGTGGAAGACCGTTTGAATGGCGCAAACGTTGGGAGCGTAACTGGGACGAAGTGCGCTACTGCTCTGAACGTTGTCGCAATGCTCGCACAGCAACACGAGAAAACGTGTAACAGTGTATAGCACTTCCTTGAGAATTTGAGAAGCGTTTTGGTGTCTTTATGCGTGATACTCATAGAGGAGCACTTTCAAGTTACACGTATAGCAGTAGAAGAGCTTTTCAGAATGAAAAGGCTTACGATAGAACGAGGCACTCATCAGCTTGCCATTAAGTAACCCCACGTTTTACAATGGTAGAGAACTCGAATGAGAAAACACGAAAAGCTCTTTCCAGATAGGAGTGTATTGTAATGACGACAACACAAACAGAATCACAAGTGCAGCAATGGACAAATCTTGCGCAACAGTTGCGCGTAGATAGCATTCGTTCCACAACGGCGGCAGGTTCAGGTCATCCAACCTCGTCGATGTCGGCAGCCGACTTAATGGCAGTGCTGATGAATAGCTATCTCAAGTATGACTTCTCAGAACCCAAGAATCCAAACAATGACCATCTCATCTTTTCTAAGGGTCATGCGGCACCTCTCCTGTACTCAATGTACAAAGCAGCAGGCGCAATCGAAGACGAAGAACTTTTGACCTTGCGCAAATTTGGCAGCCGCATGGAGGGACACCCAACACCGCTTCTCCCATGGGTCGATGTCGCAACAGGTTCGCTTGGGCAGGGCTTGCCGATTGGTGTAGGCGTTGCGTTGGCAGGAAAATATCTTGACAAGTTGCCCTATCACGTCTGGGTCTTGTGTGGTGATAGCGAAATGGCGGAAGGCTCCATCTGGGAAGGTTTCGATAAGGCATCCCACTACAAGCTCGATAACCTCATTGCAATCATCGACGTGAACCGTCTGGGACAGCGCGGTGAGACTGATCTTGGCTGGAATACGGATGCATATGCAGCTCGTGCTCGTGGCTTTGGTTGGAACGCCATCATCATTGACGGACATAACTACGAAGAAATCGACAAGGCATATGCACAGGCTATTCAGGGCAATAGTTCGCCAACGTGTATTGTTGCCAAGACTATGAAGGGCAAGGGCGTCTCCTTCCTCGAAAATAAAGAAGGCTGGCATGGCAAACCTGTGCCAAAGGACAAGGAAGAGCAGGCGTTGCAGGAGCTGAACGCTCAAGCGCGCAGCATGACCTTTCCTGTGCAGAAGCCCGCGGCTGGACAATTGCCCCAAGAGGCGGCGAAAAAGGCTGTTGAATTACCAAAGTATGGACAAGATAATGGAGTTGCCACCCGTAGAGCATACGGTGACGCTCTCAAGGCTCTTGGCGACGCAAACCCGGACGTTGTGGGACTCGATGGCGAAGTAAGCAACTCGACCTACGCAGAGGAATTTGCGAAAGCATTTCCAGATCGCTACTTTGAGCAGTATATTGCGGAACAACAGTTGGTCGCTTCTGCTGTTGGCATGAGTGTGCGCCACAAGATACCGTTTGCTTCAACCTTCGCGGCCTTCTTCTCGCGTGCGTATGACTTCATTCGTATGGCTGCTATCTCACGCGCAAATATTCGCCTCGTCGGTTCACA
>CAZZVE010000010.1:0-45220 GCA_964657325.1 uncultured Ktedonobacterales bacterium | reverse complement strand
GTCGCATTTGATTGGGGACTTGCTACACAGATTCTTGTGATGCCAACCGTTTCGACGCTGCTCAATCGCCCTGTCATGTTTAAACAGCTTGACCCGCTTGTTGGAACACTGCTCTCAACATTAGTTACGCTGCCTGTTGCCGCGCTTCTTGCCATTTTTGGCGAGGGAGTGCGTCGCGGTTGGCGTTGGACGCGGCTTGTGCAACTTATTGCGAATGCGTTGCTTTTTGTCGGGGGGCTTGTCGCTATTCCAAGCACATGGAATGGGGCGAAACAAGGAAACTACTGGCCTCTTGTGACCGAGGTCATTCTGCTTATTTTCTCCCCACTTATAGCATGGCGCATGGCGGGGAAACGCTCCGCGCGCTGGTTCGACACTGTAAGTAGTGCTGTTGCGCGCAAGCGTCACGGTGGAGCGTGGCCTTACCTTATTGGTATCTGGGCGGCAGTTGGCGGTATACTACAAGCTATCGCCGCGCTTAGCCGTTAAGTCCTTATTTGAAACTCAACTACATACTCCTCCGTGCTTACAGTAACAAATGTGTAACCTATCCCTACACGAAGGAGTATGTTGATATGCGTGCAAAGAATGCATCGGTGGTTATTAATCCCAGGACGGGACAAAATATAGCGAAAATAACAGACGTACTGGCTGTGTTATCTGCGGCGGGTTGGAAGACGAATATTGCGATCAAAGAGTACGGTGGTCATACGATGGAACTGGCAAACGAGGCGGCTAGTAAGGGGCGCAACCTCATTATTGCTTATGGTGGTGATGGTACGTTGAATCAGGTTGTCAATGGCGTGTTGACGAGTAAAGACCCACAAAGTATCGTTGGTGTCATTCCAGGAGGTACGGCGAATGTCTGGGCTGGTGAGGTTGGCATTCCTATTGATCCGGTAAAGGCAGCACTTTCCCTTGTCAACAGTGAGTCACGCAAAGTGGATGTTGGACACGTCGCTATAGAAAGTATTGTATTTTCAAATGGAGATGAGCAAGAGCAAGCATCTACAGAAGAGCGAAAGACGGCAAAAAAGAAAATTAAGGTTTCTAAAGGCCCCAGTCAGGGCAAACATCACTTTCTACTTATGGCAGGATTAGGCATCGACGCTGCTATTATGGGCAATGTATCTAAACCTCTTAAGTATCGCATCGGTCCTCTAGCCGTTGGGCTTTCAGCTGCGAAAGAACTTCCCGCGCATCGCTCGTTCCCTATTGAGATACGTACAGGGAATAACAGCCATGATGCTGAGCCACTCTGGAAAGGGGAAGCATCACAAGTTGTCATCGGCAATACGAGACGTTATGGAGATATTGCGGAAATGACACCTGATGCTTATATTGACGATGGTGTATTGGATGTATGCGTAATTACAGCTGGTGATCCACTTTCGACCATGCAGCAGATATCGTCACTCCTTTTTCGTCGCAAACCGGATAACCTCAGCGCAGAATACTTCCATGGAGCGCATCTCTCTATTACTGTTCCTGCTTCCGTTCCGATGCAACTCGATGGAAGTGCTGTTCGGCTCAAAGACTACCTGGAAAAAGCTGACTACGAGGCACTGCAACAGGCTCCGACTTCCGAGCATGTCATGATTACCTACCGCTTTGACGCTTTACCGCATGCGCTTGAGGTCGCTATACCAAATGCGTACAACGATGCCTTGTTTGAAAGCTCAAATAGCCGAGACGAGACCGCGCAGAATCGTCCTAATGACCACGCGAATGAACATGAGAGTCACAAGAAGTCACATCTAAAAGCACATCACCACCACAAGCATGACGATAACCCACAAACAGAGCAGCAACAGCAAACAGAAGCTGAGGAAGTACGTCCTGCTGAACAGCCGGATTTACAGCAAGAAGACAGCAAGAAACACGAAGAAGATATTCGTAAGGAACTGCCAGGACTTGTTAGTTCTTTACTTACAAATGGACGGAAGGTAACGGTTGTTGGTAAAGCTCCAAATCCAGAGAAGAAAGATACCTATATTATTGCAGGTGGCTCAGTAAAACAAGCGACAGGCGAGATAAAGCCTGTCGCCGTCGTGGTGAATGGAAACACAACTATTCTTAATCGAGAAGGTGCACGCGTTTCCCTGTCTGAAGTACGTAACGTGCAAGAAGGGATGGTGCTTGTAGTTGAGGGCACGAAGAGTAAGCGTGGCGTGATCGAGGCGACACGTATGGTGATGTAAGTAAGAGGCTACCGAAAAGCGCATGAATATGCTACACTGACATTGCAAAAAGATACCATTTCCTATTTTTTGCAACGAAAGGGTAGTCAGTGGTGAGTGAAACACAAGAGTCGTTAGAATGGCGTTCAGTCTTGAACGCCGTTCTTGATGTTGATATCCGTGCGACGTTGACAACATTAGATGCAAAAGGCGTCATGGCCTATACCGATGGTGCCTGCCTCAAAAATCCTGGTGGTCCAGCTGGCTGGAGTGCGCTACTCTGGGCGGTGTCTGATAATGAAGATGGAAGAGTACGGAAGGGAGCAGCATGTCTTGAACGCTATGGACATATTCCTAAAGCTCCTACAACCACAAACAATAGGGCTGAGATTGCGGCTGTACTGGCGGTACTCAGTCTTGCACCTCCAACATTGCCACTCCTCATTCATAGTGATAGTGAATATACAATTAAGGTAGCCCAGGGCGTGTATCAGATGAAGGCAAACCCCGATATGTGGGAGGTCTACCGTAAACTTCTGAGCTATCGCAAGATACCGCCGAAGTTCGAGTGGGTGCGTGGTCATGCAGGACACGAACATAACGAACGTGCTGATGAACTTGCAGGACTTGGTGCATGGAACAACGACACTATAGCATATGAGCGGTGGCAGGCATCGCAAGCACCAGAAGCGAGAAACGCGCCTGCATCACCTGAGATGGCTGCACTTCGCCAGAAAGTACAGAAGCTTCAAGCGGCATTTGCGAGCCTTGCCTCTGATAGTACACGCGTCAATGCACAAGAACGCTCATTTATCAATGATATGACGAAGCGGTTACAAAAGAATAATTTCGCGCCCAGTGAGAAGCAACGTAACTGGGTCAACGTGCTGGCAAAGAAACATCATGTTGAATAACATGCAAAATCGAAATTCTTAATCTCTTGTAATGTGATAGAATGAGGGCTATGAACAAAATGTAGGGGTCTAATTCTATTACACCTTCGTGACAATTGACTCTGTTCACACAGGATTGAAGAAACATTTCATCATACCCTCCGAGATTGTGAATTGTCACGAGGGTGTAATAGAATTAGACCCCTACAATAGCCATTGTTCATCCAAACATAGTTGTATTTTCACGTCAAAAAGAAAGAAGCCTTATCTTGTATCCAGAACTTACTACCCGCTTCAAAGACCTTTTACAACTAGAGCATGTCCCTGTAGGGATGGCCTTTGTACAAGACGTACCTGTATCTGTTGAGCATAAGACGACGTATGTTCCATCCGCTTGTACCTTTTGGCGTCTTGCCGAGCAAGGTGTATTTTACGCAAACGGACCAGAACACAAAGAGTGTCCAATTGGTATGATGACAATGGGCTTTACCATGCCAGAGGCCGATCAGCAGCGGGCGCAGGCACTCGTTGGAACGATGGCAAGCGTCCAGTATTTCTCGCCTGCCGAAGTCGCCGCTTTACCAACAGTACAGAAACCACATGAGAATATTGTCTATGGTCGTCTTGACCAGTTTCCCATTGAGCCAGATGTTATTCTGTGCAGGCTCAATGCGCAACAGGCCATGCTTATCGCTGAAGCACTGGGTAAAGCTGATTGGTTACAGGGTGGACAAACAGCTTTTGGGCGTCCCACATGTGGTGTGATTCCGCGCACGTTGCAAAAGAATGAAGTGTCAATGAGCTTTGGTTGTGTTGGCGCACGTACCTACGTTGAGTTAACGCCGAATGAAATGATACTGACCATTCCTGGTGAACAGTTCTCAGACTTAGTAGAGAAACTCGATACGATTGTCAATGCGAATAATGCACTCGCGCCATTTCATGCAAGTCAAAAGGCAACATATGTTGCATAAGCTCTCATAGAGGAAATCTTGGATACAGCACAAACAGCACATCTCTGCACTCTCTTTCATCTAGGTGAGCCGATAGACCCACCGCAAGCGGTACAAGGTGGATTGTTGCATCGGCTTTGGCGTCTTCACACAACGCAAGGTGTCTTTGCGGTAAAGCAACTTAACCCTGTGATTATGCGAAAAGTTGATATCCGCGATGAGTATCGGCTGACGGAGCGTATCGCAGAGGCAATGGCTGTTCGTGATGTGCCAGCCGCTGTTGCCCTCAAAGGAGAGGGTGACGGCGGTACCGTACAAGAAATTGATGATGCAACGTATATCGTATATAATTGGATAGAGGGGGAAACGCTCTCAATTCAAGCTGTCGAACCAGAGCGCACACGGCTTATCGGGACTATCCTGGCACGAATGCATGGTTTGCCACGACAAGACTTTCCAGAACTCGAACTACCCGACTGGGAACCATTTTCAGAAGACGAATGGGATATGCTCACATTTCAAGCCTCTGATAGAGTTATTCCCTGGACGCAGCAAGTTCGTAATGCACTTCCTTTGCTTGTCGAGTGGAGCAAACTTGCTACAGAGGCGAGCAAAATGCTTAATCGTACCTCTGTTATCAGTCATCGCGACCTAGATCAGAAAAATGTGATATGGCGTGATGCAGCCTCTCCCGTTGTAATAGACTGGGAGGCGGCTGGCCTGACGAATCCTACAATGGATGTTGTTGGGGCCGCGCTCTATTGGAGTGGACAAAATGTGCAACCTCCACGAGAAGAGAGTTTTCACTCGCTACTCGAAGGCTATGTTACAGCCGGAGGTGTCATTCATGATCCTGGCATTGTCGCGGTGCATGGTGTTATCGGCAACTGGCTTGGCTGGTTGCTTTTCAATATGCATCGCTCTCTAGGAGAATCAGTCAATAGCGAAGAGGAACGTCTGCTTGGTGTCCATGAGACGACGCATACACTCTCAACTCTACGTGCTTTAGCCACGAATGCTGAGATTTGGGCACAATGGGTAGAGCAGTGGCGTAGTGCTTAGAACGCATTTGTGTTCAAAGGCTTTCTCAATAGAATAGCGATAATAGGAAACGTCAAAACTACTAGACCAAGCCAATTGAAGGTAAATAGGGAGAAAATGGTATCCTCTAGCTTTTCGGTCTCTCGTAGCGATCTGCCAGCAAGCACAAAGCCTGTGTTTGACCCCTTAAATTGTGTTACAACAATAGCACTACGCACACCATTCTGTGGTTGCCACGTAATTCTATCCTCGCCATTCTTTCGTACAGAGTCAAAGATGCCGGAGGGAATAGTCGGCGTTTGACCGTTTAATTGCGCTGATGAAGCAACGAGTTTTCCATTGGCATCAAAGATAATTATATAAGTTGCTAAGCTTGTAGCGATGTCAACGTTCTCTTTTGGCATAATATCTTGCGCTGATTGTCCACTTGCCAGCTTCGTAGCTGTATCCTCTGCCATTTGAACCTGCGGATCGTTGGCAGATAGTCGAATGGCTTGTTGGACCGCGATATAGGTAAAGAGACAAAGTATCGTTATGATGATGGAGGCGCCAAGCCAATATTTGAATGTCGATTTGAAAATGTATAAAAGTGTTCTCATACGTCGAAGGTTCCTTTATTTCATACTACAAAGCTTAAAAAACTTCTATGTTTAGAATACTGAATATCTCAGCTTTATGCTATGCTTTGAGTGCTTCACACAATGTATTTAGGTGTGCTTTTTTTGTGTTCGGTGCTTGACAATCTTGCTCTCAAGAATGAAGATAAAGGGAAAGAGTAATTATAGAACAAAGGGAAGATATATGACGACCACGCAACATGAAACAGAGCAAGAACACATAGAGACACAATTTGATATGCCTTCGCTCGTTCGCAATCCAGGGATGCCACTTAACATGGATTGGGTACGGGAGGTTGAGATCAACCGTAGCGCGGTTGAGCGACGTGCCGCAACACTGCCAACGCGCCGAACTGTCAAGAAAGAGTGGCAAGCGGCATGGCTTTTGCGTGCCATCACATGTATTGACCTCACCACATTAGCAGGTGATGACACACCTGGAAACGTTGTGCGCTTGTGCGCGAAGGCACGTCAACCCGTGCGTCAAGAACTGCTGGAGGCATTGGGTATGGGTGCGTATCCCCTTAGAGCGGGTGCAGTTTGTGTGTACCACAATCTTGTTCCTATAGCCGTTGATGCATTGCGTGGGTCGAACATTCCGGTAGCTGCTGTCTCTACAGGCTTTCCTGCAGGTCAAAATCCAATGGAACAGAAGATAGGTGAGATAGAGGCATCGGTGAAAGCTGGGGCGGCAGAGATTGATATCGTGATTTCACGCGCTCATGTGCTGACAGGAAATTGGCAAGCACTGTATGACGAGGTAAAGACGTTCCGTGCGGCATGTGGTGATGCACATATGAAGACGATTCTTGCGACACACGAGCTAGCTACGTTGCGTAACGTAGGCATGGCAAGCCTTGTGTGTATGATGGCGGGTGCCGATTTTATCAAAACATCGACGGGCAAGGAACCCGTCAATGCAACGCTTCCCGTTGGACTAGTGATGGTACGCGCTATTCGGGATTATCACGAACAGACGGGCTATAAAGTCGGTTTTAAGCCTGCTGGTGGAATTCGGAGCGCAAAAGCTTCACTTGATTGGCTGATGTTAATGAAGGAAGAACTAGGAAACGAGTGGTTGAGCAACACGCTGTTTCGTATTGGAGCAAGCGGTTTGCTCTCTGATATCGAGCGACAACTGGCGTATTTCGTTACAGGTCGCTATGCAGCTGCTAATCATAATCCGATGGTGTAGGAGAGAGAAAAAGTATGAGTGTTATGGATATTTTTGAGACAATGGAATACGGACCTGCACCGGAGGCATCTTCACCTGCTTTGGCATGGATAAAAGAGCGACAGCCCTTCGGTCTTTTCATCAATAACGAATGGGTCAAACCAACGAGTGGTCACTATCTTGAAAGCGTCAATCCGGCAACTGGAAAAGCGTTGACACAGGTTGCTTCTGGTACTAGTTCGGATGTTGATGCTGCTGTTACAGCGGCGCGTGCAGCCTTCGAGACATGGAGTGCACTTCCAGGACATGCACGCGCTCGCTATCTCTATGCCCTTGCGCGTCAAATTCAAAAACATGCACGTTTACTTGCAGTATTGGAAACGCTGGATAACGGCAAGTCTATTCGAGAGACGCGTGATCTGGATATTCCTCTTGTTGCACGCCATTTTTATTACCATGCAGGCTGGGCGCAATTGATGGACTCTGAACTTGCGGGTTATTCACCTGTTGGCGTTGTAGGGCAGATTATCCCCTGGAACTTTCCTTTGCTCATGCTAGCTTGGAAGATTGCACCTGCACTTGCAATGGGCAACACTGTTGTATTGAAGCCAGCACGTTATACATCGCTAACCGCACTCAAATTTGCCGAGATTGTGCAAGAAATTGGCTTGCCTCCTGGAGTTGTGAATATCGTCACAGGCGAGGCTTCACAAGTAGGCGAAGCACTGGTGAGCCATCCTGACGTGAACAAAATCGCGTTCACGGGTTCGACGGATGTGGGAAGAAGCATTCGATGCGCAACGGCTGGATCAGGCAAAAAGCTCTCACTTGAACTTGGCGGCAAATCACCATTTGTGGTGTTTGATGACGCGGACCTCGATAGTGTGGTCGAAGGTGTGGTCGATGCAATCTGGTTTAATCAAGGGCAGGTATGCTGCGCTGGCTCACGTCTATTGGTACAAGAAAACATCGAGCTGCCACTGATTCGTAAGTTGCGTGCGCGTATGGAAAAATTACGTTTAGGTGATCCTCTCGATAAAGCAGTAGATATGGGAGCGATTGTCTCTTCCGCACAATTGCAAGAGATTCAGCGATTGGTGGAGTTAGGTGTTACTGAAGGGGCGCAGAAATGGCAACCATCGTGGGCGTGTCCTACAGAAGGTTCCTTCTTCCCTCCTACACTCTTTACGAATGTCACACCCGCAAGTACGATTGCACAGGTTGAGATATTTGGTCCCGTTGTGGTGTCGATGACCTTCCGCACACCAGAAGAGGCGGTAGCACTAGCGAATAACACGCGCTATGGTTTGGCAGCAAGTGTATGGAGCGACAATATCAACCTTGCACTTGATATTGCTCCCAAAATCAAAGCGGGTTCTGTCTGGATTAACTGTACCAATATGTTTGATGCTTCAAGTGGGTTTGGAGGCTATCGTGAAAGTGGATTTGGGCGCGAAGGTGGCAAAGAGGGATTATACGAGTATGTACGTCCAACGTGGAAAGCAGAAATAAGCAGTCGTGCATCAGAAAATATTCTCATAGCCAAAGAATACAATACAGAACAAGAGCACGATGAACAAATAAACAATGGAAGTTCTTTTCCGTTGCCAGCAATTGATCGGACACCAAAACTGTTCATCGGTGGTAAGCAGATTCGTCCAGACTCTGGCTATAGTCGAGATGTGTATGATGTACGCGGGCTGCGTATTGGAGAAGTAGGTGAGGGCAATCGGAAGGATATTCGTAATGCGGTTGAAGCAGCTCATGCTGCACGGAGTTGGTCGTCTGGTACAACGCATGCTCGTGCGCAAATTCTTTATTATATAGCAGAGAATTTAGCGAGTCGTGAGAATGAGTTCGCACGAAGAATAGTACAACAGACAGGCCGTACTCAGAGTGATGCTCTTGCCGAAGTACAGGCGACGCTTTCGCGCTTGTTTAGCTATGCTGCTTGGGCTGATAAGTTTGAGGGAGTTGTACACCGACCCCCGATGCGTGGAGTTGTGCTGGCAATGTATGAACCCATGGGGGTAGTCGGCATCACTTGCCCCGATGTATACCCATTACTAGGGTTTGTCTCGCTCGTCGCTCCCGCGATTGCCATGGGAAATACTGTTGTTGTTGTACCGTCGCAACATGCTCCACTCAGTGCAACAGACAGTTATCAAGTGTTTGAAACATCGGACCTTCCAGCGGGGGTTGTCAATATTGTTACGGGTGAGCGTGATGTCTTGAGCCAGGTACTTGCAGAACATGATGATGTCGATGCAATGTGGTACTTTGGCTCTACTGAAGGAACACAACGTATTGAGTTCGCCTCAGCAGGCAATATGAAGCGTACATGGGTCAGCAATGGTCACGAGCGCGATTGGCTTCATGTGATACAGGGCGAAGGACAAGAATTTTTACGCGAGGCAACACAGGTCAAGAATATCTGGGTACCTTACGGCGAATAGGTTTCGTAGGGACGCGATACATCTGGTCCCTACGACCATGTAAAGAAGCACTAGCTCTATGTTGTTTCGTACGCTGTATGTTACACGTCCGTACGAGCTTGTCGCCTCTGTGCCACATACATCAAAATGTACCCGGTTTCAAGAATAGAAGAAATTTCTATTCCAAAGGGACGCGTTTTGAGACGTGTTCGAGAAAGGACGTTACGGACTGGTCGCATCTCTTGATCCCATACTCCGGCTTCCTGTGCTTCTTGCAAGCGTTCACGACAACGCGCGACAGATGCTTCTGTGATACGCCCATTATTGAAGCTGGCGAGCAACACTTCATAGGGGCAGTAGTAAGGATGAGCCTCAAGTAATGGCATAAGAACACAGATTTCACTAGTGGTGAATTGTTGTTCCATGAGCATACGTGGGTGATCTTGAATGTAAGCGAGATGCGAGAGGGTACCAAGTGAGGTATTTAACGCGAGCATATGTCCTGCTGGTAGTAAACCCTGTAAAGAAAAATGTAAGATTTCCTCATCAGTATCTTGTGTGTAACCAACAGGAGTCTTTACCTTACGAAGGGATACCTTTTGCATAGCGGTGCTCCTTGTCTGCATGGTCTTGCGAAGGGATAGTGTAAGATCTTCGGGCTAAGGATACATCTTCTGCTGTCTTCTTCCAATAATGAGTTGTGCCTCCTTTTTCTACGGTGCATCTCCGAAATTTGGACGTGCTACATATGCATGTTTCGGGATCCCACACGTTTATTGGGATACAGGACTACTCCGTTGTCTTGTACATTGAATGGAACGGAGTTATGGTAAACAACCACTACTGTTACTTTTAACTACACGCACTTTATTAAAAGTGTGTACATAATCAACATTACCTTATAATGCGACAAAAATCAATAGGTACAAGACCTATTTGTAAAAAGTAGTAAGAAAAGTAAAAAACAGGGTTATAGTACAAAACGTGCGTTTTGTACTATAACCCTGTTGCGATTTTTACGAGCTATGTTTTAGTTCTATGTCCTAGAACTGTAAGAACGCACATAAGCGCGAAAATCGCGGCGAGAATACCATAAGAGGCTGTTTTCTCCATCTGTATTTTGATAGGAGTGCGCGTCTTTTGTGCCTCTGCTGGTTCGTCATCAGTATGGGCTATAGGGTCTTTCATAAGAAAATAGATAACTGGTATCAATAAGACAAAGAACACGACCACAAGGCCATAGACGAGTAAGGTTTCCATAAGTCTATCCTCCTGACGGATGGCTAGAAGGAAAATTGTATTAAGTGTCTTCTCTATTGTAAGACACGAATTACGATAGAGGAAAGACACATAGTAGCCGACCTGTATAGCATAATTGGCGCGATGAACGATACATGGTACAATCAGGTACAACAATTCCATAAAGCGAAGGAGCGTCAAGCATGGAGACATCGGAGTCTGTCAGCAACCCCATCGTTATTCTTAATCCCACAGCCAATCGGGGCAACATGAATTTCTATCGTACCCTCATTCGTAGCCGTCTTAGCGGTGAGCAGGGAACGCAGCCAACCGAGTACGTTGAGACGACACGAGCAGGCGAAGCACAAGAACGCGCCATGCTTGCAGCGAAAGAAGGTCGGCCTGTTATCATCGTTGGCGGTGATGGTTCATTACATGAAGCGGTTAATGGTATTCTTTCATCAGGAAGGCGAGTACCTCTAGGCGTTATTCCTGCTGGTTCGGGTAATGACTATGCTTGGAACACACTGAAACTTCCACGCGATCCAGCCGCCGTTGTCGAGCGAGCATTCAATGGACAACTTATCGACTCCGATGCAGGTATTGTCAATGGAAGATACTTCGCCAATTCGTTCAGCGTAGGGCTGGATGCCGATATTGCGGTAACTGCGAGTTGGTTAAAAAAATATCCATTCATGAGTGGTGAGCGTCTTTATTATACCTCGACTGTACGCCAGCTTTTGTTTGGTTATACAAAGTGTCCATGGCTAACATTTGATCTTGACGCCGAGACTGCTCAGACTCAGCAAAATAAGACACAGACACACTATGTATTGATGGCGGTAACAAATGGACCTACTTATGGTGCCGGTTTTCGCATCAATCCTACCGCCGATCACACCGATGGTCTTTTCGATGTATGCACAATTAATTTCACGCCGCTCCTACGTGCATTGAGACTACTTCCCGTTGTGCAAAAAGGCGAACATTCTCATTTGCCGGAAGTAACATTTTATCGTGCGAAAACGGTGCATATAGAAAGCCGCTTTCCAATTCATATTCAAATGGATGGTGAGACGAGTAGCGCAACTAGTTTTGATGCAAAGATATTGCCAGGAGCGTTATGGGTACGGGTATAGGTGAGAAAGCAACGAGTATAGGTGCTGTTGGGCGCATCACGTATGCTCTTGTTTGGCTACTTGCATGGATATTTATGCATATCGTCTGTCGCTATCGTGTAGAGGGTCGAGAGCATATAAAGCATATGGCAGCGTCTCAGCCCGTATTAATTGTGTCGAATCATTTAAGCTGGTATGACCCATTATTACTTGGTCTCGTGTTTCCAAGGCGTGTCTGGTTTTTTACCAAGGCAGAGGCATTTCACTGGCCTGTTGCCGGTTGGCTGATTCGTAGTACTCAACAGATTGCGGTACGTCGTGGCGAGGGAGATCGTGTTGCTCTTGAAAGTGCAGTTGCATATCTACGAGAGAACAAAGCTCTTGTCGTTTTTCCAGAAGGCACAGTCGAGCGTCAGGAACAGATGATCGCCGCGCATCCAGGAGTAGCTGTCATTGCTGTGCGTGCGAATGCGTTGGTTGTGCCAATCGCACTTTCTGGAACACGGCGCATTTTGCGTTCTCATGGTGGCTGGCGTCCATCCGTATGCATGAGAATAGGAACGCCATATATGCCTGCTCTACCAAAAGATACACCGAGAAAAGCTGGTATGCAAGTCCTCACGGATGAGATGATGAATAAAATTGCGGGAATGTTGCCTGAGGAGCAACGAGGCGTGTATCGATAGACTTATGCCTTGCCCAATTTCGCTACAAATGCGGATGGGCAAAGATGTGCCAGCGTGCATTGTTCACAGAGTGGCTTTCGTGCATCGCAGATTGAGCGTCCATGAAAGATGAGCAAGTGCGAAATGTTGAGCCACTCTTGCTCTGGAATGATGCGCATGAGGTCCTGCTCAACCTTTACCGCATCATCATTTCTTGTCCATCCTAAACGGCGTGAAAGACGACCAACATGTGTATCAACAACGACACCCACCTCGATACCGAAGGCATAACCAAGAACAACGTTCGCGGTCTTACGTGCCACTCCCGCGAGGCTCAGTAGCTCTGGCATGGTACGTGGTACCTCGCCGTCAAACTCGGTGATGATGCGTTGTGCCGTAGCACGAATATTTTTGGCCTTATTATGATAGAAGCCTGTCGAGCGGATATCTTGCTCTAGCTCTTCCTGGCTCACAGTCGCAAAATCCTCAACAGTGCGGTACTTTTGAAAGAGTTTTTCTGTGACGATATTCACGCGTACATCGGTACATTGCGCTGAAAGTTGTGTAGCTACAAGCAACTCTAGTGGATTCGAGAAGTTCAACGAGCAGTCTGCGTCGGGATAAAGTGTGTGTAGTTCTGTAATAATCGCGTTTACCTGCTCGGTTGAGCTTGGTTCTGGTCCTGCATAGATAATGGCTTCTCGTTCCATAGCTCTCTTCCGCTGCTTTCTAAAATCTACTTTTTATACCTTGGCGATTATGACAGGATTCGATGGAGAATGTCAAGCGTGAACTATCTGTTTCTTCTGCTCTATAATTCAAGAGGCAACTTTTGTAGTACTGTTCGTTCCTGTTTGCGTGCTGGTTGTACGAAATCAACTTTAAGGACAATAGGTTGTGGATAGTTGCCAAACTTTTCTCCAAATATGTTCATTCCTCCCACGTTTTGTGCGTCTTGCTTCACGCCAATGCGTACCTCGATAAATGGCTTTTCACTCAGTCGTAAGTCTTGAATCCGCACCGAACTCATCATCCTACCATCAATGTAACTACCATCCTGTGCCACTGACCATCGCTTAAGCAACCCGTATTGGCTGTCCTTTGTCTCCCACCACTGCGGAGTGAGTAAGCCACGCTCACCACCAAAGTCAGCGGGACTTGTCCATGTGCCGATTTCGACACTATTTACCCACATGGTAATATCAGAAGGCCAATCCAGATGATGAAGAGGAGCTTCAGAACATATCTCCGCGCTTACATCGAGCCGCATTGGTTGTGCTCCTGATGGAAGATGATTGGGAAAGCGATAGGAAATATAGCCGTAACGAAACCAAAGTAGTTGCGCAAAAACGTGTGTTGGTTCATAAAATGTTGCTGATGTGTCTAACAAACCAATCAGTCCTGACTCCGTTGTTAAGCCACATGTAGGATGAACATCAAAATCATAATACTGTCCAATTGGCATAGGAACGCTAAATGAAGTGTGTTCGTTGATATCATTGTTTTCTAAGCGAATATGAATGCTATCATAAGTGCGCGCGCAAAGCTTCTGCAAGCCATGTGTAGCAGGAATGATCTCCGTACGAATGAGTTCTGCCTTCTCCAATATCTGAATATGCGTCGTTGCTGATGAGGGCGCGATTTGAAGGGCAACAGAAATATCATTGACGTTGACTGGTCGATCTCTTAAATACTCAAGAATCGCTAGTCGAGTCTCAGAACTAAGAGCTTTTAATAGCGAAAGAGCTTTTTCGCTATCATTACTAAGATCAAGAAATAACACTTTTCCCGCCATACGCTCACAACTCACTTGTGTACTATACATTCACGCTTACGATAAAAGGGTACAAATGGCTTTAGTTCATGCTTTGACGAACTGATACGAGATAGTATAAAGGATGAACAATCAAAAAGTCAATTGTTGCTGAGTATTATCCATTTCGTGTGAAATTTTGTCTATATATGTCGTAGTATTATGAGTGCATGTATTACATCATCAGAATTTTCTCTACCATCGCATTGTTACCTCTGTTTCCACTTGACAACGGAACATTTTATAGTTTATATTTGTCCTAACCAATTAGGCTAAACAAGATATAAAGAGTCCTGACAAAGAGGTTATTTGACAAAAAATGTATTATTCCTCAACGAATAGCATTTTCTAACTCAAGTACTTGACATTATTGAGTTTATTCACTACACTATACGTATTCGGTTAGGAACTTAGCGAAACAAAACTATGAAGAGTTTCTTTTTTGAAGCAAACCTTTGGTACGACTCTATTTGTAAAGGAATAAAACACACTTCATACTCCCTGTAGAGCTGCATTTGTTTGTAGCACTCGTCTCACTTGCTGTGACGCAAGTATGTGAAGTAGCGAGTGAACTCTATGCATAGAGCGTTTCGCGTACATTGAAAGGACAAGAGAAAGGAGAATATCACCATACAGGAGTAATTTTCATCACCCCAAGTAGGATTACTTGTTTTCCGTACAAATGTAACGTTGCGTTTGTCGAGTTACGTGAAATGGTTTCGCGTCCTGTAATTTTTCCACGGAGGGTATTTTACTATGAAGCTCACAAAGTTGTTCAATTTAAACATCGCAGCACTCTTCATCATCATGCTGGGTGGCTTGCTCCTCACTGCATGTGGTGGTACCAGTACTTCCAGTGGTGGTGGTACTGGAAGTACTGGCGGTGGTAGTACTGGTGGTGCTACTTCGTGTGGCTCTCCCCCAAAGTTGACCAAGGCCACTGGTCTCAAGGTTGGTTTTTCACAAAACGTTAGCAATAGCCCTTGGCGTTTAGCCGAAAACAAGAGTATGACCGATGCGGCTAAGACAGCGGGCGACACTCTTGTGATGACTGACGCAGGTGGTCAAGATGCTAAACAAGTTTCAGACATTCAGTCTTTGATCTCCCAGAAGGTTGATGTTTTAGTCGTTGCCCCGTTAACAGAAACAGGTGAAGTCTCCGCTATCTTAGCTGCTAAAAAGGCCTGTATCCCCGTCTTTCTCGTTGATCGTGATGCTGATCATTCACTTGCAAAACCCGGTCAGGATTATGTTACCTTCGTTGGTTCTGACTTCGTGAAGCAGGCTCAACTTGTTGCGGCTGCTATGATCAAAGCCACAAATGGTAAGGCTAAGATCATTGAGTTGGAAGGCACCTCCGGTGCTACTCCTGCGATCCTGCGTAAAAAGGGTTTCGATGACGCGATCAAGAGTCAGCCTGGTATGCAAATCGTTGCGTCGCAAGATGCGAACTTTGACCGCGATACTGCTCGCCAGAAGATGCAAACACTTCTCCAGGCACATCCTGATGTGAATGCCGTCTACTGTGCAAATGATGAAGAGTGTCAAGGAGCCATTACCGCTTTGAAGTCTGCTGGCAAGACACCTGGTAAAGATGTACTTGTTGGTTCGATTGACGGCGAGACTGCTGGGCTACAATCAATCATTGCTGGGGAGCAACTCGTCTCAGTTACTTCCAATCCACGTTTGGGTGCGCTCACCTTTCAAGCGATGTCTGACTACGCTGGTGGCAAGTCTGTACCTACCTGGGTCGTTCAACCAGATACGACTTATACAAAGGCAAATGCCCAGGCAAACCTTGTGAACGGTTTCTAAAGAAATCGCCGCCAGGTGAAGTCCGATTTCAGATGGTCAGAAGTGTCGAAAGACATCTCTGACCTTCAGGTATGTTGAAAGGGGTTCTGGATGTCTCAAACCAGCCCATTGCTTCAGATAGAGCATGTCAAAAAAAGCTTCCCCGGTGTACAAGCACTAGTAGATGCCGATCTTACCATTCAACGGAGTGAAATTCATGCTCTAGTTGGACAGAACGGTGCTGGCAAATCTACATTGATCAAAGTTCTTACAGGAGCATATCACCGGGATAGTGGCAGTATTCTCTTTGATGGCAACCCAATAGATTTTAGCTCTCCTCAACAGGCGCAAAATAATGGCATCAGTACTATTTATCAAGAAATTAATCTGATTCCATTTCGGTCAGTCGCAGAAAATATTTTCCTTGGTCGTGAGCCACGTCGCTTCGGCTTTATTGATTGGTCTAAGATTAACGCTGAGAGTAGTAAGCTACTTGAACGCATCTCAATTTCGATTGATGTACGCAAGCCACTGAGGACTTATAACATCGCTATTCAGCAAATGGTAGCGATTGCCAGGGCTGTGTCATTCAAAAGCAAACTTGTTGTTATGGATGAGCCAACCTCTTCGCTCAACGATCAAGAGGTGCAAGTGCTTTTCTCGATTATTCGTCAGTTGAAGTCAGATGGCGTTTCTGTCGTGTTCGTTGGGCACCGTCTGGATGAGCTATTCGAGATTTGTGATCGTGTGACAATAATGCGCGATGGTCGTACTGTCGATGCGCGAGATATGAACAAGATTACACGTGTGGAGTTGGTGGCGACGATGCTTGGTAAAGAGCGAGGTGAGGTACAACGCAGTGGTCAGACAAGCTTTGATGCTAACAAACATCACGCTCAGGATAAGATTCTATTGGAGGCTCATGATTTGCGTTATGGTCATAAACTGCGAGATGCAAGTCTGAAGTTGCAGGCAGGAGAGATTGTTGGTTTAGCTGGCTTGCTTGGCTCTGGCCGTAGCGAATTTGCGCGAGCTATTTTTGGCGCGGACAAGCTTGAGGGCGGTCAAGTCGATGTTGCGGGCAAAGCTGTACATTTCAGTTCGCCTCGTGATGCAATTCGCTCACGCATCGGTTTCTGCTCCGAGGACCGCAAAGCGGAGGGCATTATCCCACATCTTTCAGTCCGAGACAATCTCACTTTAGCTGCCTTACCACTTTTCTCGCGTTACGGAATTGTTTCACGCTCAAAGCAACGCCAGATTGTTGATCAGTTTATTCAACGGATGGGTATTAAGACATCGGGGCCAGAGCAAAAAATACGTGAACTTTCTGGTGGAAACCAGCAAAAGGTGTTGCTGGCACGATGGCTCTGTTTAAATCCACAGATTTTGATTTTAGACGAACCTACCCGCGGTATCGACGTAGGTGCTCGCGCTGAAATTCAGAGTATTATTGAAGAGCTAGCTGTGAATGGCGTGGGTGTCGTGATGATTTCATCAGACTTGGAAGAATTAACCGAAGGCAGTGATCGTATCGTGGTGTTGCGTGATGGTAAAACGGTGTCCGATATTCCGCATGAGCAGATCAGCCAGGACGTGGTAATGGTCGCAATGGCGCAAGGTACTGATGAAGAAGCATTAGGTGAATTTGATCCAAATAAAGGCTCAGTACAACTTACGAAATTAGATAGCACTGGCGAGGTGTCTAATGGCAAAGATTAACGATGATATTATAACTCCCCCTCCTCCTCTAGTAGAGGTCCGGCAACCATTTACTTTTAGTCGCTTGCGTGGATATGGGCAGACATACGGAACGTTGGGTGCGCTAATTCTGCTCATTATCTTCAATATTTTTATCACCCCCCACTTTCTTTCTGCTGAGACGCTTACAAACAATCTGTATCAGGTAGCTGAGACAGTAATTTTGGCTATGGGCATGACACTTGTGATTGCAACGGGCGGTATCGACCTTTCGGTTGGTTCGGTGATGTCAATTGCAGGTTCCATCGCTGCACTTATCGTTGTAGGCAGAATTTTCTCCTTAACTGGACCCGCTTCCTATATAGTAGGAATTCTTGCTGCTATTCTCATTGCTGCGCTTTGTGGACTCTTTAATGGTGTCTTAGTGACAGTCTTCCGTATCCAACCAATTGTGGCGACCCTCATCCTCTACATCGCCGGACGTGGTATCGCCGAGGTTTTGGTGAATGGTGTGGTTGACTTCTCAAATCCCACATTCCGGTTCATTGGTACGGGCACAGTCCTGGGTGTCCCTTTCCAGGTAGTGATTATGGCGGTTATCGTCATCTTTTTTATTTGGCTTGTACGCAGCACGATTTTTGGGCGCCAAGTTGTGGCGACAGGTGGGAATGAGCCTGCCGCACGCCTCGCGGGTATTCCGGTAGCGCGTGTAAAATTAGCTGTCTATATTATTCTAGGCTTTTTAGCAGGCATAGCTGGTGTGTTTTACATCTCAAATAATTCTTCTGCCGACCCAGGTGGCATCGGTCTAGGCATGGAACTGAACGCTATCGCGGCTGTTGCGGTTGGTGGTTCTTCCCTGTTAGGCGGACAGGCTAACATCGTTGGGACTTTTATCGGTGCAGTGTTTATCCAACTGCTGACCTCTACCCTGACCGCCAATAATGTGTCAGCGGATATTTCCAGAGTTGTTGAAGCTCTTCTTATTATTCTTGCTGTCTATCTACAGACGCAACGCAAAGCTTCATAGGAGAGAGATTTAGTATGGAACAAGCCTCTACACCTAGGGCTAGACGCTCAATTTCAGCGAATAACGTTTGGCCGATAGTTGGAAATATCGTCCGACGGCAAGGAGCGTTGATTGCTCTCATCCTGGTTCTAGTCGTTAGCTCGATCAGCTTCAACGGTTTCCTCACACAATACAACATCCTGGATAACGTTTTTGTCTCTAATGTTCCAATTGGCCTGATCGCGCTCGGTATGACTTTTGTGATTATTACTGGTGGTATCGACCTTTCGGTAGGTTCAACGATTGCACTTTCGTCGGTTGTGGTGGCTCTTACAAGCCACAATGGGATGTGGCCTGCGATTCTTGCTGCTGTTCTTACAGGGTTGACTGTAGGACTCTTCAATGGATTTGTCATCACACAGATGCATGTGCCTCCATTTGTTGCTACTCTGGCAACTCTTCTGGGTGTGCGTGGTCTGGCTTTGTATTTCTCAAATGAACATAACGTTACGGTTACTAACAGTGATCTATTGGGTTTTGGAAATGGTGATGTTTTTGGTATTCCAAACCCGGTGATCGTGTTGGTTGTGGCCTTTATAATTGGCATCATCGTCCTCAATTACTCACGTTTTGCGCGCCACCTACTGGCTATCGGTGGGAATGAGGAGGCAGCACGTCTGCTGGGTATTCGCGTCAATGTTACGCTACTTGGAGCCTACGCCCTCAGTGGTACATTAGCAGGGCTTGCAGGGGTATTTACCGCTATCCAAACGTTTACAGGTTCTGGCAATCTAGCTGTTGGCTATGAACTGTCAGCAATTGCGGCTGTTGTTGTCGGAGGTACGTTGATTTCTGGTGGCGAGGGATCAGTCTTTGGAACCTTTATCGGTGTACTGCTGCTGGGCTTTATCCTGAACATTCTGAACTTCCTGAGTGGTGCTGGTATAACACTGAGTCCATTCTGGCAGGATGTTGTGCGTGGTGCCTTCTTATTAGTCGTTATCCTTCTCCAAAGTAGGTTGGCAAACAAGAAACTTGAAAGAAGTTAAGCATTAGGAAAAGAGACGCACAGTGATTATCACCGATGTTACTACCATCAAGCTTCGTTTTCCTATGTCGGTTGCTATGGCTGATGCCATTCATTATATGCCCGAACGACCAGCGCTCCTTGTACAAGTACATACGGACGAAGGTATTGTTGGGCTAGGTGAGGCCGCCACATATGGAGGCTTCTTAGAAAGTACCGAGGCACTCATTCTAGGGGAGTTACGCCGCACGATTGTTGGTCAGGACCCCTTTAGAGTTGAGCGATTATGGCAAATGATGGCGACGCGAGCGCAACAGCGTGGTAGGCGCGGCATGCTCATGATGGCGATAAGCGGTATTGATATTGCGCTTTGGGATATCATTGGGCAAGCTACTCGCACACCTCTTTACCGTTTACTTGGTGCTTATCGTGACAAGCTTCAGGCATATGCTTCCGCGGGCTTCTATGCACAGGACAAAGACATACATGCATTGGCAGAGGAGGTTGGTGGCTACGCTGAACGTGGCTTTGGCTGCGTGAAAATCAAAGTCGGACGCCAACCTACTGCTCTTTTGAACCCACTCGCGGATATGCCCGCTCCTGAGTATGCCACCGTCACATTTGAAGAAGATGTCGCGCGTGTTCAGGCGGCGCGAAAAGCCATTGGACCAAATGTCAAACTTGCTATCGATGCAAACAACGCATGGACTCCTTCCTTAGCTTTGAAGTTTATGCATGCGGTCGAGGATCAGGATATCTATTGGCTCGAAGAGCCTGTCGCGACCGAGGACTTGAACGGGTCAGCACTGGTTGCGCACCAACTTACTACCCCTGTAGCAGGCTATGAGACCGAAACGGGCTTACCAGGATTTCGTGAACTCATCGTGCGACAGGCTGTCGATATTGTGCAGCCAGACGTGATTTGGTCAGGTGGCATTACAGAGTGTCGCAAGATTGCTGCATTCGCACAAGCATATGGCCTTCCCGTCATTCCACATGTGTTTTCATCCGCGGTCAGTAGCATCGCAAACATGCACTTTATCGCTGCGCTTCCTAATGGGAGTTGGCTTGAGTGGGACCAAAACCCAAACGCCTTACGCTCAGACCTCTTTGAAGAGCCACTTACACTTGACGAGAAAGGTTTTGTACAATTACCAGAGCGACCAGGGTTAGGTGTGAAGCTCAAGCAAGAGACGATTGACCGTTACCGCGTCGAGCAACATATTCCATAAGTGAAAAGAAACTGTAGCACTATTGCAACTAGATACATTAATTCAAGGAGGCTTTTTCATGAAACTAGAAGGCAAAGTTGCCATTGTCACTGGCGGAGCGCAGGGGATGGGACGTGCCATTGCACTGCGTTATGCACAGGAAGGTGCCAAAGTTGTCATTGGTGATCTGAAACACACGGATGCTCAAAACGTGGTGGAAGAGATTTCCGGCAAGAATGGAAAGGCAATAGCGGTCGGAGTCGATGTGCGCAATCAGCAACAAGTACAAGCCTTGATCGACGCCGCAGTACACGAGTTTGGGGGACTCGATATTTTGGTGAATAATGCTGGTGTCGGCAAGATTATTCCTTTCCTGGAAACTACAGAGCAGGACTGGAATTTCATGTTCGATATTAACTGCAAGGGTCTCCTCTGGTGTAGTCAGGCAGCTGCACGTGTCATGATTCAACAGGGACGAGGAGGCAAAATTATTAATCTTGCCTCACAAGCTGGACGGCGTGGTGAGGCATATGTGCTTGCATACTGCGCGAGTAAGGCATGTGTAATTAGTATGACACAATCCATTGCCCTCGCGCTGGCGGAGCACAAAATTACTGTCAATGCTCTTGCACCAGGAGTGGTCGATACCCCGTTTTGGGAAGAGGTTGACAAGCAATTTGCAAAGATATCAAATCTACCCATTGGTGAACCAAAGCGTCGCGCTGTCGCATCCATTCCACTTGGTCGCATTGAGCAGCCAGAGGATGTCGCAAATGTCGCAGCATTTCTCGCGTCAAGTGATGCGGACTATATTACTCAGCAATGCATCAATGTTGATGGTGGCAACTGGCCTAGTTAAAAGGAATGCTTCATGAAACTCGCGCAACGCACAGCAGTTATTACTGGTGCAGGATCTGGCATTGGTCAAGCGATGGCACTGCTTTTTGCTCATGAGGGGGCGCAATTGCTCATCGCGGATGTAAACGAAGAGGCGGCGCAAGAAACGGCGAGTAGAGTTGCTACGGCTGGTGGAACATGCACAGCTAGACGCGTTGATGTATCGCAACCTGAGCAGGTACGATATATGATCGAGCAGGCACAACATGTCTATGGTCATCTGGATATTTTGTGTAATAATGCTGGCATTGGATCGACAACGGACGTGGTTGCGTGTGAGCCAGACGAATGGGACCAGGTAATGACTGTTAACGTAAAAAGTGTGTATCTTGGGTGTAAGTACGCCATTCCGCTCATGCTCGTTCAGGGAAGTGGTGTGATTATTAACACCGCCTCTATCGCGGGTATGGTTGGGCTAGTCAAACGAGCTGCATATAGTGCTAGTAAGGGAGCAGTTATTGCTCTAACACGCCAGGTCGCCATTGAATATGTCGAGCAAGGCATTCGTGTGAATTGTTTATGTCCGGGCACCGTTGACTCGCCGTGGGTTGGGCGCTTACTGAATCAAGCAGATAATCCAACCACAGAACGTGCTTCGTTAGTTGCACGTCAACCAATGGGCCGTCTGGGTACACCAGAAGAGGTAGCAGCAGCAGCCTTGTATCTTGCCTCAGATGATGCCGCATTTATCACAGGTACAGGACTAATTATTGATGGTGGATTGACAGCACGTTAGAAAATGAGAAAGAAGACTCGCATGTCAACGCAGACAACGTTACACAACTATCAGATGAGAATTGGTGGACAATGGCGTGATGCGACAGGTGGACAGACGCGACCTGTTCTTAATCCTGCGACAGGTGAAGCATTCGCCGAGGTGCCAGAGGGGACACGTGAAGACGCTCATGCAGCTCTTGAGGCAGCAGCGATTGCTCAACCCGCATGGGCAGCACTTTCGGGAGTGCAGCGAGCCACATATATCAAGCGTATTGCAGCACTTATTCGTGAAGACGCGGATCGACTGGCACGCTTAGTTGTGCAAGAGCAGGGCAAGCCGCTATTCGAGGCACAAGGTGAAATTGGCGGAACCGCCGAGTTTTTTGATTACTTTGCCACGTTTGCACGTGCTGCTACTGGCGAGATTATCGCTTCGGATAGTCCTAACGAGGATATCTGGATTCGTAGTGTTCCTTACGGTGTGGTGGTTGGCATTATTCCCTGGAATTATCCGGCGGCCTTGTTCGCGCGTAAGGTGGCTCCCGCTTTGATGGCTGGCAACACTATCGTTATCAAACCTCACGAAGATACACCACTCAGTGCGCTTGTGCTTGCGAAGATTGTTGAAGCTGCGGGTGTCCCTGCCGGTGTCGTCAATGTTGTGACAGGTGCTGGTACGGTTGTTGGCGATGCGCTAGTGCGTGATGATATTACTCAACTTGTTACTGTGACTGGTTCAGTTCGTGCAGGTCGGCAAATACTTGAAGCGGCGGCACGCAATATTACGGTAGTATCACTTGAACTAGGCGGTAAAGCTCCCTTTATCGTGATGGATGACGCGGAGATGGATGCGGCCGTTCGCAATGCGGTTACCGCACGTTTTATGAATTGTGGTCAAGTGTGTACCTGTAACGAACGTACATATGTACATCGACGTGTTTTTGATCAATTTCTCGAACGCTATGTTGCTATGGCAGGTAAACTACGTATCGGCGACCCGATGCAACCCGGAGTCGAGTTGGGGCCAAAGATTAATCAGATTGAGCTTGAGAAGATTGAGCGTATGGTGGGACGTGCTCAAGAGCAGGGTGCTCAACTCGTCATGGGAGGCAAACGTCCAGAGGGTGAGCAGTTCCAAAAAGGCTTTTGGTATGAGCCAACCGTGCTCACACATGTTCGTAACGACATGGATATTATGCAACAGGAGGTTTTTGGTCCGATCACTCCAATTATGCCCTTCGATGATTTTGAGGAGGCTATCGCACTCGCCAACGATACACGCTATGGACTCACTGCCTATCTCTTTACAAAAGACATTCAGCGCATGATGCGAGCCGTACAAGCGGTGCGTTTTGGTGAGATTTATATCAATAAGATTGGACCAGAGCAATTGCAAGGCTTTCACACTGGATATGGTTTGAGTGGTCAAGGTGGTGATGATGGCGCACATGGCTTTGACCACTATCTGCGTAAAAAGACTGTGTACGTTAATTATGGTGATACACCAGCAGCGAACCTCATGCCATATCCCAACTAGTTTGTAACTAGGTGTACTTATACTGCATGAACATGATCGGCTACATAGGGAACGGTAAATGGACCATCTGGTAAAATAGCGATGCGTGCGGTTGAGCCGCCGAATTGCTGTAGTACAGAGTTGATGGTGTTCTGTAAGTTTGGGGCGGGAGTAAGCTTTGCCATTCGTACAACTTCGTCGGGTAGGGATGAATGTAGATATACCTCGGCTTCTAGTTGTACGATGGCTTGCTTTTGGACCTGCCATTGGTCGTGCATAGAAAAGGTAGGACCGTTAATCAAGTCGAGTAAAGCTTGTGGAGAGTCGCGCATTTGAAGCAGTGTTTTGTAGTTGCCGTGATCTGGTAGACCATCACGGCACTCGGCTACAGTGATGATCGCGCCCCCTTTGCGCACAATCTGCGCGGCAGCTGTCATACCCTTAACCGTTTGATAGAGATTTTGATCAAGCGGATAGCCACCGTTACTCGTGATGACGATATCGAAGAATTCATCAACCGCTTGTGTTGCTAATTGTGCGATCTCTGCACAGCCAACGGTATGCGCCTGCAGATAGTCACCAGCATAGACACCTGTGATACGCTTTTCCCGGTCGAGTGTGACGTTCACCATAAACTCAGGAGGGCATGTGCTTACGCACTCCTGAATGCCTTGCTGAACAGGATTGCCTTCGAGTACAGCCCATGTAGAGCGTGGATGCCCAATAAGAGAAGCGTTATGTAGGGCCTGGATTGTTTGGATGCCACCAAGTCCAGGAATAATGCCTTTTGCGCCACCAGAAAAGCCAGCAAAGAAATGTGGTTCTATGAAGCCGGTTACAATACGAAAATCGGCCTCTACATAGCGACGATTAATCCATATTGGAACATTTGAAGCTGTTTCCCCTAAATAGATGAGAGTACTGGGATCAAATGCATCGTGATTGACAACCTCGACTGTATCAACAACATCTTGTCCTAGCATCCGCGTAAGCTCTTCGTGTGAATTACCGCGATGTGAGCCTGTACCGTTAAGAATGACAATATGTGAGCGTGACACGAAGGAAAGTATTTCAAGAAGCCAAGGTATAATGCGTTCGTTTGGTGTGGGTCGTGTGATATCAGAAATCACGATAGCTATGTAATCTTGAGGTCTTATGCGATCTATAAGTGCCGTGCTTGCTATGGGTGTTTGAAGTGCGGACTGAAATACAGCACGCTCATCGGTGAGCGCTGAGCTGTAATGCGGATGTATCACCATCGTGGTGTCTGGCAGCTCTACTGAAAGATTTGTACTACCATAGGGAATGAAAACGTTTTTCATATGGAACCCCATCTTTATTAACTCAAACACTGGCGGTACGTGATTTTCTACGGAAGCCACAGTCGCCTATAAATGCTCAAAGCCCTCGGATTTGGTCGATGATTACCCCCGCCATTGACTGATCTACGGACGCACCACGCCAAGCTACGTGCTGGTCAGGTCGCACAAGGAGAAGCGAGGCACCGTAGACCTCCTCAAGTGTCTCACCTCGCAGCTCGATCACGGTCAGTGGCACTCCACGAGCCGTAGCCATATCTATAAAGGGTACTACATCAGCATCATCGCGGAGCCGAAGGAGCGATAATCCGTTTCCCAATCGATCATACAGTGATGTCCCATCGGGCAGCCATAAGTGCGGCAACCGCGATCCCGGCCGTGCCGTAGGCTTATAGTCCTGTCCTTCGGGAAGAGGAGGTGTGCCATCGTCAACGATTACCGACGAGGCATCGTACTGGTAGCCCAGGACGAGTCCTAGGCTGTGAAACTCTCTGTCTTTCGCAGCTTGGATCGTCCGAGCCGCTGCCTGCCGCGCTTGTTCGCCGATGAATCCCTCAGCTTCCATCTCTTGATTGCCGAGTTCAGGAGCAAGCACGCTCATATTTGCCGTGGCCTCTCTGATAGTTCGCTCGGCGATTGGTCGTCGCTCAGCCTCATAGCTTTTGAGCAGACCATCACCACCCCAGCCGTCAATCACTGCTGCTAACTTCCAGCCGATGTTCACGGCATCGCCGATGCCAGTATTAAAACCATGTCCGCCCCACGGTGGATTCAGATGAGCGGCGTCGCCAGCAAGGAAGACTCGTCCGTCCCAGTAGCGATCAGCCAGCAGCATGCGTGCCGTCCAAGGGTCTGTTCCTAGGACCTCGGCGTCGATCTCGGCCCCGACGAGACCGTGTATCAAGGCATGTGGATTGGCTTGACCGATCTCAGCAGGCACACCATTAGCAATGATCCACCACCGATCTTCCATATCCATACGGCCTAGTACCCCTGGATAGGACGGATTGAGGACCCAGTACTGGACTGCTGGGCCATGTTGCTGACGCTCTGCCAGTCCGGGTGCTCGAAAGACAATGCCAAAATTTGGACGTTGGTCCGAGGTTCCCACATAGCGGATTCCGATTGCCGCACGAACGGTGCTTCGACCTCCGTCACAGCCTAGCACATAGGACGCCTTGACCTGCCGTTGCTCGCCCCGCTCGTTGACAATTATCGTCAATACACTGTCGTCGCGCTGCTGAAGAGTATGTAGAGACCACCCCAGGCAAAGGTGACACGACTCCAGATCAGCGACTCCCGCCCGCAATACCTCCTCGACCAGTGGCTGAGCGATCTGCTGACCCGACTCAGCGAACATATTGGTTTGCTGAGTTGAAAGTCCAAGACAATTTGTGAAGCGCATCACTTCGTAACCGAGCAACGTGGTGCAGAAGACGACCTCCTGCGACCAGTCCACCTTGAGAGGGGCTATTTCACGCAGTTGCTCAGCGAGTCCCCATCTGCGAAAATGTTCCATTGTTCGGACGTTCGTTGTCTTGGCACGCGGCCTAAGCTGTGAAACACCTACCCTTGGCTCGACGATCAGGCACTGCACGCCCCTTTGCCCCAACTCAACTGCTGCACTCAACCCGACAGGGCCGCCCCCGACGATGAGAACTGCCGTTTCCTGGGGAATGTCTTGCCTTCTGTCCGGGGTATCTCTCACCATCATGTTCCAACACTACTTTCTTCTTATATGAGGGAGCACTACAATGGAGCGCGTGAACCCTTAAGTATCACAAGCAAGTCCATCATTTGTCAGGGCTTTTTCCCTCCCTCCCTCGCAAGGCAGAACACAACTACAATTTCTTTGCTATGTGCAAAATTATGATGGTGCTGATGTGATTGTAAGCGTCAAATCCCATTAATGTTTAGTTGTTAGGGAAACTCCTGCGAGTTGGGCCTGTAAATCCGCCACCAAATTGGACACTTCCTCTATCCTCCGTACGGCACCGAAGACGTAGTAATCCGGTCGTACGAGAACAGCCTCACAGCCGTTCTCCTCGAACCAGCCCACGTAGCGTCCCTCAAGGTCGATAAAGACATCATCGCTCGTTGTTTCAGTCTGAGCGAGGCGTAGGACATGAGCACCGATAGAAGCCAAAAACTCTCTTTGGTCTTCTTTAAGTACTGGTGGCAGGTCCCCCCGTGAAAGAAGAGAAAAGCCCTGTCCAACGACATCATCGAAAAGTCCGCTCTTGCCTGCATACGCGACGCGACCTTGAATGAAGAGCACACTAGAGTGTGGATCGTTGGTGCGCAAAATACCAGGCCCAAGTGTATGGGGAGGGTTTGGGATTGGTGGAGGCGCGGTTTGATCTTCCGTCGATTTGATCATACGCTTGTCTCGCTCGGCTGCTGCTTGTGGGTCAGTGATGCAGATAATGCTTCCCAGCTCAACAGAGAAGTCGATGAACTGACGGACGTTGAGAAGTCGCTCAGACTCGTATGTGTCCAGGATCGCCTCAGTTGCCTTTCCAGAAAGGACGAGATCCAGCTTCCATGTCAGATTCATGGTATCTCGTAACCCTGAGCACATGCCTTGTCCCGCAAAGGGTGGCATAAGATGAGCCGCATCACCTGCAAGCAATAGTCGTCTCTGCCTCCAGGAGTCTGCCCAGCGAGCTGCGAATCGGTACACAGCATGACGCTCAAGCGTAGCATTGTCTGGGGTCATCCCCCAGGTATCGAGGAGACGCCATGCGGTCTCAACCGTGTTGAGTTCCTCGATACTCTCTCCTGGCAGTCGCATGAACTCCCAACGCCGTCTACCTGGGCCGCCAGAAACGATCGTGGTTGGACGCACTGGGTCACACAACTGCCAATTCATTGGACTCCAAGGTCTTTGCTCATGCGGAATGATGTCCAGAATGAGCCAGTCGAAGGCAAACCCAAGATCGGTGACCGACGTGTCCATGTGTTGACGTACAGCACTGTTGGCACCATCAGCACCAATAAGGTAGCGTGCTCGAACGGTTCGTATCCCCTCTTCAGGTACCCACTCCCCTGCTTGGCTGGCGTGCCCCTGCTCTGCTGTCACTTCAACATAGTCGTCGAATTCTGCAATCCGCTGGACTTCCCATCCCTGGTTCACCTCGACTGTTGGCAATGACTTCGCTCTCTCGTCAAGCACCGCTTGGAGTTGCGGTTGAGCAAAGAAGTTCGCAACCGACCATCCTGAAAGTCCCCGCCCCGACCAGTCGAGACGCAGCAGCGCTTCACCATCTTTGTTGCGCCACTCATAGAAGTCTGGCACTGCCTCGGCGACCTTAAGCACCTGATCAGTCACTCCTGCTGTCTGGAAGATGCGTGCGATTTCGTCATCGTAATGCACCGCTCGTGGTAGGGCATAGATTTGCGGCCAGCGCTCGAAGACACGGACGTGATAGCCCTTTTGCCCCAGGAGGATTGCAGCCATCTGTCCTACTGGCCCGTAGCCAACGATCACAACATCAACCACTTCGTTTTGCATCGTTGTACTCCTTGTCTCTTTTGTTGTCGAAGCGGAGAGCTTGGCATACAACCCGTGATGCGTTGTGTGCTCAGGCCACCTTGTATTCAGTCGAGCCTACATAGTTTTACAACGGAGCGCGTGGGTCCCCAAGTGGCACATGTAAGTCCAGAGGGCTAGAGGGCTTAAACTCACCAGCATAGGCACGCTGATGTAGTTCTGCAAACGAGGCTCCCGCATGGTGTGCTTGCACCATCTGCTCAGGATCGACAGGCATCCCAATTGGGTTTGCTGCAAACTGGGGCGAAGTGCGCATCCACTCGCTGGACTCCTGCCATGTCCCGAAGTTGTCAGATTGCAACTCGACGCTGTTGCCATCGGGGTCTTCGTAGTAAAATGAGGTGGTCATTCCATGATCGAGACTGGCATGCGGCTCAATGCCCAGAGCCTTCAAGCGCGAGTAGGTATCGAGCAGGTCCCCCATCGATGGATACTCGAAGGCACTATGATGCATACCTGTATGCGTCAGCTTGTCGGAGTCCTCGCTCAACTGTGGTGAGGTTAGTAAGGCGAGACGATGGTTAGCCTCGTCATTAGTAAGCCAGGCACCACCTGGAAACCTGTACGCCGAATCCATACCTACTACCAGGGCGTACCAATCAATCATCTCTTGCATGCGCTTCGTCTTCAGGTTGATGTGGTGCAGGGTAGGACGAACGATGGTCTTGCTCTCAGATACGTGTGACATCCTTTTCTCCTTTGATGTTGCTAAGATGAAAGCCGTTTCTGCAATGGAACGAACTCATCTCTTTTTTGTTTTGCTTCTACAACGTATACTCTCACATCTTTGCCTGCTTACTCCTAAGCACGAATGACAGGATTGCGAAGCTGACCAATACCTTCGATCTCGACTTCAGTGACATCCCCTTCTTGCAAAAAGAGGGGAGGAGTACGTTTGAAGCCTACTCCTGATGGAGTGCCTGTCGCAATGATATCTCCAGGCTCAAGCGTCATGAGGGAACTGAGGAATGCAATCGCAGTCGCTACGGAAAATATCATATTGGCAGTGTTATCATGTTGCACCACCTGCCCATTAACCTTGGTGGTCAGTACAAGCGTTTGAGGGTTAGGAATATCAGATGCTAGCACTATCCCAGGTCCCATCGGTGCGAAGGTATCCAAGGCTTTACCTGCTGTCCACTGACTCGTTTGCATTTGCACGTCGCGTGCACTCACATCATTCATGATGGTGTAGCCAGCTACATATTGGAGTGCCTCCTGCTCAGATACCTCTTTGCAACGCGTGCCAATGATGACAGCTAATTCCCCTTCATAATCGATCTGACTGCTCACATGTGGTAAGAGAATAGGACTGGTAGGGCCAATTAAACTATTGCGGAACTTGGCAAAGAACATGGGAGCAACAGGAAGCTCTTGCTGTGCTTCAGTTGCATGGTCACGGTAGTTCACGCCGAGACAAATAATTTTGTCGGGATCGGGAACTGGTGGACCAAGTTCCAGCGAGTCCAGAGGAAAGAGATGACTCCTGGTCTCGAACTGAGACTTGGCCCATGCCAGGACCTGCTCCAGATACGGTTTACCCTGCGCAAGCACTCCACGAACGGAGAAGTCTTCTTGCTCAAGCGCACCATCTGCATGAAGCAATGGGGACGCAGTTGCATCCACTACAGTCCCTTTATGAGCAATACCTACACGCCAAGCATCCTTCGAGCCACGAGTTCGGTAACTCACAAGCATCATTGGAAACGCTCCTTCTTTCTAACCACTGCTCTTTGTCACAAGCCGATTTTCTTGAATAGTTTCCTACGGCTACTAGACAGAGGCTGCCAGAGTACTATATATTATGCATAATATATAATACACTTGTCAAGAGGGAGAGAACGGATTTATGAACTCAATTGCATCATCAGGAAAGGGTAGCATGAATGTCCCACTCACAAAACTCACGATAGCGGATCAGGTTGCTGCTGCTATTCGACATGAAATCGCTACTGGACAACTCACAGCAGGCATGAAGTTACGGCAGGTCGAGATAGCCGAACGCTTTAAGGTCAGTACAACTCCCGTTCGTGAGGCATTTGGACTGCTTCAAAGGGAGGGCTTGGTGCAGATCGACACTCATCGAGGAGTCATGGTTTTCTTGCCAACCATTCAAGACCTTGTTGAGCACTACGACATTCGTATGGCACTGGAGATGCTGGCTGTTGAGAAAGCTGCTGAACACTTTCAGCCTCAGAATGCTCCACCGCTTGCTGCTCTTCTCGACGAGATGCATGCAACTAGTGATGCTGTTCTTTATGTTGAACGGAATCATCAGTTTCACATGAGCCTGTATAGCCTTTCAGGACGGTCACGGTTGCTTATAATGATTGGAGAATTGCGGAATGCCTCTAACGCCTATCTGCATCTTTATGCCGCTGCCGAGGTTCCCAGAGATGCGCAGCGTCTCGACATGGAGCATCGTGAGATTCTTGCGGCTTGCCAAGCAAGCGATCCTGTTCGGGCCTCCAATGCCGTACGTCACCATCTTCAACAGACTGTCGCTCACGTTATGAACGTGCTTGAGCAGGAAGGGAAAGTATAACTATACTTTTGCTCCAACCAATTGGACACTCTTTTCTTTTCCAGTTTAGGTTTCGCTACAATTGTGTGCGGGGAACATCAGACATACGACGCAGGACAAGAACAATAGATAATATAGTCAGTAGGAATCACGAACCTTTTCGAGGCAACGTTGGAGAATGGTGTGTCCAACAAAATCAGAAAGACGTAAATCAACATTCACCAGATCAGGTTTTGAAGGTCAAGGTCGCTGTTGAACAAAGTATGCTCGTCATTGCCTCCTCTAATGAATAGAAAAAACATTTGGTAAAAAACGCATGAACCGTTGCTAAAAGAATGATTTTCAACATGGACGAGTTGCCAATTCCTCATTTTGCTTGAGCATCATCAATCGCTCCCAACAGGGATAACGTCGCCTTTTGCGCTTCGGTTACTCCTCTAATCCCCGTGATATTGAGCCGCTCGTAGGGACGGTCATGTCGCACCGTTTGTAGATACTCGCCACTTTGTAGGTCCCAAAGCATAATCGCTCCATCATCACCGCAACTCGCCAGCCTGTTCCCATCTGGACTCACTTTCAGCGCCTGAACCATCCTTTGATGGGCTTCGCGCACCCGGACGCACTTTCCGCTGGACACATCCCACCAGCAGAGCCTCCCCTCACTATCACCGCTAATAAGCTGATCTCCACTCGAACTCCAAGTGATCGCAGAGATAAACCCCACCTGCTCCACACAGGCAAGTACACATATCCCACGTTGCATATCCCACACTAACAGTTCCCCACGCTCTTGAGTCCGACTACCAGATGCCAAGTGTGTTCCATCGCTGTTCCAGGCAAGACACGTGACAGTACCTTGATGCCCTCTCAACCGCAGCAGCAGGGCGCTTTCCAGTACATTCCATACATAGACAATGTTCTCATCGCCAGCACCGACAAGTCGTGTGCCGTCGGGACTCCAAGCCACATGACGTATCCCGGTCGGAAGCTCACGTCCAAGCCACCGCTCCGAGCGTGCCATTACATCCCATACCAGCACACCACTGATATACGTTCCGCTCGCCAGGTGGAGTCCACTTGGGCTCCACGCGACACTAAAGAAAATGGTGTCAGGGTCAACAGGATTTTCTGGAATCTGAATAGAGGTTCCTGTGATTGGATTCCACAGCCTGATAGCACCGTCCCACCCGCTACTTGCTAGCATCCTTCCATTGGGACTCCATCCTACCCCAGAGACGCTCCAACGATGCCCGCGTAGCACCTTAGTTTGCTTCCCACTGCTTCCATCCCACACTGTGACCTGTGAGTCCATGCCTCCACTGACCAACTGTGTGCCATCGGGACTCCAGTCGATGTCAGAGAGGGAGGACACATATCCGTGTATGATGTGTGTACACCGCCCACTGGCGACATCCCAGTGCCGCAAGGTGCCATCGTCACTGCCACTAAGTAGGCTATGGTTGTCGGGTGTGAACGTCAGGCCGAAGATATCGGCGGTGTGTCCCAGCAATACTGACCGAGTGTTCCCCTGTACATCCCACAGCCGAATCGTTTTGTCACGACTGCAACTGGCAAGCGTCTGTCCATCGCTACTCCAGGCCACACGATTCACCCTATCTGTATGCCCCATCAGCGTCAGGTGCAATCGCCCACTAGATACCTCCCACAGCTTGACCGTGCCATCCCAACTCCCGCTGGCAAGCAATCTGCCGTCAGGATTAAAGGCCAGCCCCATCACCCAACTCGTATGTCCAGAAAGTGTCTGAACGCGTGTAAGCGGCTGCGTCCACACTTGGATATTCCCATCTGAGCGACCACTGGCAAGCAAGCACTCATCAGAACTCCAGGAGAGTGCAGACACTGGAGACGGGTGTGGCTGCATTTGAGTGCGGATATTATTATGGATATCCCAAAGAGAAACCATCGCATCTGTTCCCCCTCCGATGGCAAGTACGTGCCTGTTGGGGGCAAAGGCCACACTGGTGAGATTACTCACGTGTTCATCCGACCAGAGTAGCGCACCATTGGAGACATTCCACAGCTTGATCGTGTTATCCCAGCTCCCCGTCAACAAACTGCGTCCGTCCGAACTGAACGTGAGTGCTCGTATTCTATCCGTGTGGGCCTTCCACATCTGGTGCAAGGTTTGGCCCCCTTCGTTCCATACCCACACGTCTCCCTGCCTGCTGACTGCAGCCCAATATTGCCCATCAGGGCTTGTGGCGACCGCTGAGATACCATCGAATGCCTCAGTAAAAATACAGTCTTGGAGCGTCGATCCGGCAAGGAGTACGTCTTGCATCTCGACGCCTTGGAGATACAGGCTACGTAACAGCAAATGCGATAGGTCGAGACTCCGTAGGTTTCCTCGCAGTACACGCAATAACATTGTCAGATTCGTCGGTCCATACCCCTGAGCATTCTCGGTCCATATACGTAGTAAGTCGAGCAAAGAGCAGAAACGTGCCTCCACAGTCTCATGGCTCTTAGTTGTACTTTGCACCCGTGCGAGTAGGGGGGTCAGCAGTAGCCGCTCCTGCGTTTGCCGCACATAGTCCTTGGCATGGGCCTGAGAGAGTCCATGCTGGAGGAGAAGTGTGAGTCTTCCCTGCTCCAGTTCACGACTCGTCTCTGTAACGAGCCGTAAGGTCACATACTCCAGAACCACTGATTGCAACGTGAAGCTTCCCACGCGTTGTCCACGCTCAATAAGGCTGCGCCGTAGTAACCCGTCGAGAGCTTCCAGGAGCTCCCCTAACGTTTTGGATACCACCAAGACAGTTTGCAACTCGCCCACGGTCATCGGCTCCCGCACAATTGCCAGCCAGCAAAGGACCGTCTGTTCTATGTCTGAGAGACGAGCATATTGCTCGCTCAGCAGTTCACGTACTCCGCCAAAGACGACCTCACTGTGTTCCAGGAAAGGAGCAATTTTGCCTTCGAAGAGGTCCACGATGGCCTGCGCGACGATTTTCAATGCCAGGGGATTGCCTGCGTATGCCTCGCTCAACCGTGTTTGCTCAGCTGCACTGCCCACGACATCTTTTTCTGCCAACAGCTGTTCACATGCATTGATATCTAGTCGAGCAAGGCGTAAGGTACGTACTAGTGTTCGGTTGCCTTCTAGCGGCACAAGGTCGGTAGGTTTCTCTCGGCTAGTGAGCAACAAACAGCTCTGATGCTTGGTCTCAGCCATTCGGTGGAGCAAGTAAGCGTACCCCTCATAACCGGAACGCATGTGGCCTGTACTTTGGCCTTCCTCTAGGAGCGTCTCCAGGTTGTCCAAAACTAGCAAGACTCGGTTGCGACGCAAACTCTCTAGCACGAGGCTGAGGCGCCGTTGGAGACTGCTAGATACATCGTGAAGTGCTTGGGGAGCAAGTATCTGGAGACACTCATCCAGCAACGCTTCGCAGATGGGCGCATCGCGTAGAGAACGCCAGATGACTACCTCGAAGTGTGGTGCCACGCGGTGCATCAGGTTGATGGTGAGTGCTGACTTGCCAATCCCGCCCAGTCCCAACACGCTGACTACCCGACAGTGCTCCTCGATCACCCACTGAGAGAGCTGTTCCAACTCTCGCTCGCGCCCATAGAAGCTCGATCCATCCAGCGCGTCTCCCCAATCGACTCGAGGCGCATCCATCTTCCGTTCGACCGACGCATCTGCCGCAAGTGTCAGGTGAGAAGGCATATGACTCAACATCTCCTGAAGCCATGGCTCATCAATGAGCACCTTCTGATGCGCTGCACGCCAGAACGCGCGGACTTCCTCGGCCTCGTGTCCAGCAGGAAACGCTCGCTGCTCAAGAGCGAACGCCAGCAACACTTTCAGGTGGGAGGGTTTGGGATACGAATCACCAGCCTCCCATTTGCTAACGGCTTTGCGCGAGATACCCAGCAACGCAGCCAGCCCCACTTGTGTCAACCCGATGCGCGTGCGTAGGGTCAGCATCGCCTGACCGAAGGCATAATCTCGCTTCTGATAGAAGGACTGACTCATGAGCAGGTTCCTTTCAGAGGACGACAGGAGTGTACACAATGGGATGTAAGGGGATGTGATATGGAACCTATTGGGTACTGATTCCCCCCGTTCCTCCCGGTATACTTAGTCATATTGGATGCGCTCCATGCGAGTCCGCAGTGATGAAGGAGGGTCTGGGGGACTATCACATGACTTCAGACTCTTCTTCTAACTTCATCCTTCTATGATAACAGATGTGCAGACGGATGACGAGTAAGTAGTAGCGAGATTCGTTGTGTAAGTGCTTTGCATGAATTCCAGTGTAGAGTTTCACAGTATGTCTATTATATGAAATGAAAGGAAAAACATGCCCTCTACTCAACATCTCACTCTTGAGAACCAGAAGGCACTTGTAACAGGTGCTACGTCCGGTATTGGTCGCGCCGTTGCCTTGCAACTAGCTCGTGACGGAGCCAGAGTTATTGTCCATGGACGTGACGCTGCACGTGGAAGCAAGGTTGTTGAAGCAATCAACAACGAGGGTGGTCAAGCAAGCTTCGTTGCTGCCGACCTGAGTAATCCAGCCGACCTTCAGCGTTTAGTCGAAGAGGTAGGAGACATTGACGTTTTGGTCAACAACGCTGGCTCCGCCTGGTTCGGTGCAACTGCCGAACTTAGCATTCCCACATTTGATGCCCTGTTCGCTAGTAACGTTCGCTCTGTCTACTTCCTCGTCGCCGCGTTTGCGCCGGGAATGGTGGCTAGGGGCAAGGGTAGCATCATTAACATCGGCAGCATGGCTGGTGAGATTGGGCTTGCGGGTGGCGCAGCCTATGGAGCGACAAAGGCCGCTCTCTCTTCAATGACTCGCGCTTGGGCCGCAGAGTTCAGCCCCAGTGGTGTGCGAGTGAACACTGTTGCCTCTGGCCCAGTATACACCTCGATCCAAGCACCAGAAACTACCGAAGCGGTCGGAAGCACCACTCTGCTCAAACGCGCTGCGAATGTTGAAGAGATTGCTGAGGTCGTCGGCTTTCTCGTCTCGCCGCGTGCAAGTTACGTCACGGGCGCGATTGTTGCCGTTGATGGCGGTCGGACAGCCGTCTAACGTCAGATACTTGTGGTTGGTCTGTAGTTCACAATAAGTGACTCATTTTTTGCCTCGATGAGCATAAATGTGCTCATTGAGGTTTGAGGAGAGGAGAAACCTATGACACAAGCAATTCTCGTCACTGGCAGTACCAGTGGCTTCGGTCGTCTGACCGTTGAAACCCTGGCACGCCAGGGGTACACCGTTTTTGCAGGAATGCGTGGAGTGACAGGAAAGAATGCTCCTATCGCAGAAGAACTCCGTACACTGGCGGAACGAGAACACCTTGCCTTACAGATCGTCGAAATTGATGTCACGGATAATGCTTCCGTAGAGCAAGCAATCGAGTCTCTCGTAGGAAGTACTGGACGTCTTGATGTGGTGGTCAACAATGCTGGGATGTCATATAGTGGTCCGTTGGAGGCGTTCACCCTTGAGCAAGTCCAGCAACAATTCGAGACGAATGTCTTCAGCGTATTGCGTGTGAACCGGGCCGCCCTGCCGCATATGCGTAGACAAGGTAGTGGTCTGCTTCTGCAAATCGGGTCAATTATTGGGCGTATAGCCCTGCCTTTTCTTGGACTGTATGGAGCAACGAAGTTTGCCCTTGAGGGACTCACCGAGTCGTATCGGCATGAACTCGCTCCTTTTGGCATTGACGCCGCCATTATTGAACCTGGAACCTTTCCGACCTCCATCTCTGCCAAGCGTCAGCTTGCGGCGGATACTGAGCGTTTTGCCCTCTACCAGACGGCTATGAATGCATTTACAACGCCGTTTTACGCGGAGAACCGATCTGCTACGCCTCCCAATCCACAAGAGGTGGCTGACGCCGTAGCATATGTTATTGCCCAACCCCTAGGAAAGCGACCACTGCACACTATTGTTGCGACAGTTGCACAACGCCAAGCTCCTCAGGCAGTAAATGATGCCGTCACAGAGGCTACCCGCTCCTTTTTTGAGACGCTCAATTTACCCGTTGCGTCAGACAGAGAGTAAAAGGAGCAGGAGAAGTAAATGGAGAGCAGATACATTGAGAAACATATGTTTTTTCATGGATATAGATACGTTGATGGTTGTGCTTTCGATACGCCTGAAAACAGGCCAGCACATGTGCAAAATCCGTTAGCGAGACAGAAATAAAACAAGGAGAAATATCATGAACAATGTAGCAAGCGAGGTCATGCCAACCCAATTCCGTTCTATCAACGGAGTGAGCATCCGCTATGCCGAAAGCAGTGGAAACCATGACAACACGATTCTACTGACCAGTCCATGGCCGGAGAGCCTGTATGCCTTCCTGCCAATCTGGCACCCCCTCTCCGAGCACTCGCATCTTCTTGCCATCGATCTCCCCGGCTTTGGTCAGTCTGAGCGTAGGAACAACTTGCTTTCGCCGAAAGCGATGGGCGAGTTCCTTATCCAACTCATCGAAGAGTGGGGATTGAACGCGCCACATATTGTGGCTCCCGACGTCGGAACGGCTGCTGCACTGTTTGTGGCGGCACTCCGTCCAGGTAAAATAAGCAGCTTGGTGGTCGGAAATGGGGGTATCGCCTATCCACTCCAGGCAACCGGTGTCCTGAAGGACATCATTGACGCTCCCGATCTTGATGCGTTCCGTGCGCTCGATCCCCGGACCACTCTTGGTGCTTCACTGGACGAAGGCCACGAGCGGTACAAATTACCCACAGAGGTACGAGAGGACTACCTCCAGTCCTATGAAGGAGACCGCTTCGTGGAGTCCATGAGGTATGTACGCAACTATCCTCGGGAACTTCCTGTTCTAGGCGAACTTCTGATGGAGATTCAGGTGCCCGTTCAGATCATCAGCAGCAGTCGTGACGTTCTTGTACCTCCTGTCAACGGTGAATACCTCCACGAGCGGCTACCCTACAGCAAGCTCGATCTCTTGGATGCCGCCCATTATCCCTGGGAGGACGTTGCAGACCAGTATGCTACGATTGTCTTGGCTTGGGTGAACGGCGGCTATCGATCCACAAAACATGAATAGGCTTTTAGTGACCTTATAAGGCACAGCGAGTGGTTTGCGAAGGAGTCCACTTGGTACAGATGATTGGCAAACACATGTGAGGAGGAATACATGAGACATTCGGTGGTTCGCTGACCATGAGTGGTTGGTCGTCAGCATCGAGTATCGCCTCGCATCCTCCTCCAATCCTACATGGAACAAGGCACCGAGGGATGTCGCTTGTGCACTGGTGTGGACGACTCAGAACGCAGCACGCTTGGGTGGGAATCCCGAACGTCTTGTCGTCGCAGGTGACTCCGCTGGTGGTAACCTTGCTATTAACCTTGCATATTCAGCGGCAATGGGTCTGGCTCTATCGGGGTGTGGTGGGCAGGTTCCCACCCCAGGGCTGTCGTAGTCCAGTACCCCGTCGTCGATCCACAAAGCGCGTATGACTATGGCTATCCAGCTCCCGGTTTTAGTCCGCATAACTTCATCTCTACGTACATCGGCGGTACCCCCAAGGCATTCCCAACCCACATGAAAGCTATCACCTCGGTGACCTACTTGTCGAACAAGGCACCTCAGACCCTGGTCATTGAGCCGGAGGATGATGGACTCGTTCCTTCCGCTGGCGTCTACCGATTCGTCGATCAAGCCCACGCTGCCAATGTGAATATTACGCTCGTACGTATCCCGTTCGCTAGCCATGTCTACAACCAGTGGGCGACCAACTCCATCGGCGACCAGGACCACCTCACCATTACTCAGCACTATCTTGTGCAACGAGGACTCATCAAGGACTAACACCTTTCCCCTCTCAATTGAGGCTGCCAGTCAGTTGGCTAACATCCACTGCTTCGACCATCTTTGCTCTCTCAAATTAAAGCAGGTGTATTTGTTCCGGCATAGCGATCACAGCATTTATGGTTTATCCTCCCAGTGTTGCGACCAATATCGCTTTAATAGTATGTAATCGGTTCTCTGCCTGATCGAAAACGATAGAGACTCTGGATTCAAACACCTCATCAGTTACTTCCAAGCCATCTAAGCCATACTGCTCAAAAAGGTGTTTCCCCAATGTGGTCTCCTTATTATGTAAAGATGGGAGACAATGCATAAATTTCGTGTTGGAATTGCCCGTCGCAGCCATAAGTTCGTTCGTCACCCGATAGGGCAACATCGTTTTGATGCGCTCGCTCCACAAATCAGGTGATGCCCCCATCGAGACCCAAACGTCAGTGTATAGGAAGTCGCATCCTCGCACTGCTGACATCACATCCTCTGTCACCATAATGCTTGCTCCAGTTTCACTGGCAACTGCCTGCACCTGATTCATCCGCGTTTCGTTGGGCCATGAGGACCTGGGGCCTGCCAAACGGATGTCTATACCCATCTTGGCTGCTCCAATCATCAAGGAATCTCCCACGTTGTGGCCTACATCTCCCAGGAAACATAATGAAATGTCTTCGAGCGGTTTATGCGCATGTTCCTGCATGGTAAGGAAATCCGCCAATACCTGAGTAGGATGGGCCTCATTTGTAAGCCCATTCCACACTGGCACACCTGCGTAGTGAGCCAATGACTCTACATCCTCCTGAGCAAAGCCACGGAACTCAATACCATCGTAGATACGGCCGAGGACGCGTGCTGTATCCTGAATTGTCTCGGCGGTACCTAGATGCGAGCCACTTGGCCCAATATAGGTCACATGTGCTCCTTGATCGTAAGCAGCGACTTCAAAGCTGATACGTGTGCGTGTCGAGTCCTTCTCGAAAATGAGAGCGATTTGCTTTCCAAGTAGACGCGGCACTTCCGTTCCTGCGTACTTCGCCGCTTTAAGCTCTGTTGAGAGACGTAGCAGGAAAGTGATCTCTTCGGATGTGAAGTCGTCTAGCTTCAAAAATGAGCGATTTTTTAAGTTGAAAGCCATAATTTTTTCTCCTCATCCCATCAAAGCATATATAGTTCCTGCTGAACGGCAAGCCAAATTCATTGGGCGTCTGTCTTATTATGTGAATCTCGTTGATAGGCTATTCTTAAGCACGGGAGACGGGTGCTTTTCCAAGGCGGGTAGACCCTTCTTTCGCTGTCAAGATATAGTGTTGTGGCTTAAAATGTTTTGTTCTATATCGAAACTCAAATGTGAAGCCAGGCCAGATGGCTGTATTGCGCCCATGTTTGTCAAGATACCAGCTATTGCATCCTGACGCCCAGACAGTTCTATGCATACGTTGCTGTATTTCTGTGTTGAATGCCTCTTCACTTTCCTGACGCACCTCAATAGTTTGTAATGCGCGCTGCTCCATTGTGTGCAAGCAATCCAGGATATACGTAGTTTGAGACTCGATCATAAACACCATAGACGTGTGACCAACACCCGTGTTTGGGCCGATGAGTAAGAACATGTTAGGAAAGCCTGCAACGGTTGCCCCAAGATAGGCATGTGGGTCTGGACTCCAAGTCTCATTCAGTGCTATCCCATCGCGTCCGTGTATACGTTGAGGTAGTTGGGCGTCGGTGACATGAAAGCCTGTCGCGCAGATTATGGTGTCGATGTCGTGCTCTCTGCCATCTTCAGTCACAATGCTATGTGCTCGCACTTCACGAATGTGGTCGGTGATAACCTCAACGTTTGACTGCGAAACGGCTGGATAGAAATCATCAGAGATCAAGACACGTTTGCAACCGAGTGTGTATTTAGGTGTGAGCTTGTCACGCAACACCGGGTCTGGCACTTGCCGTTCCAAATGCTCGCGTGCTATCTTGACACCCGTCTTTAGCATACTTTGTTGGTAGACAAATCCAGCGGCTGTTAGCTCGCGTTGCCAATACATGAGCGAACGGATAGCTCGTTGTGTAAGAGGAAGTATGCGAAACATCATCTGTTGCCATGAGGCAATTGAGTGATCCATGCGTGGTAGAACCCACGGTGGTGTGCGCTGAAAAAGTGTGATATGCTCGACTTGCGGTTGAATGCGTGGCACAAACTGAATTGCCGATGCTCCTGTGCCGATGACCGCTACGCGCTTGCCCTTCAAATCATAGTCATGTCGCCAGCGTGCCGAGTGGAAAAGCGTTCCTTCAAAATCTTGAATGCCCTTAATAGCTGGAAGAGATGGCTCACTGAGCGGCCCATTGCCCAGAATCAAAATATCAGTGGTCAACGTTTCCTGGGATGTAGTGACATGCCACCTTTGCTCATCTTCTTGCCAGGTCGCATTCTGCAGTTCGCTGTTCCATTGAATGTAGGGAAGGATGTCAAAGCGTTCCATACAGGAGCGGAGATACTTCTGAATCTCCCATTGTGAGGAGTAGGCATGGCTCCAATGGGGATTGAGGGCGAATGAGAAAGAATAAAGGTGCGAAGGAACATCGCACGCACATCCTGGATAGGTGTTATCACGCCACGTCCCGCCGCTTTCTGCCGCCTTTTCAAGTACAACAAAATCATTATATTCATGCTGTTTGAGTTGAATTGCCATCCCTACACCAGCGAAGCCTGTGCCTAGAATAACTATGTGAACATGACGGATAGAAGACTCTTGAGTGGTAGACTCGTTTGGATTGGTCGCATGTTGAACTTCGTCTGTAGATATTTTGCTGTTGCTTGTAAAGGCTTGAGTCATGAGTTATATCCTTTGATAATTGAGCATCAGACGGTTGGTATATCTTGATGAAAAGTATATCACGCAACCACGCATATGTGTATCTTCACTTCGTACTCGTCCCTTTTGCAGTCTCAGCAACAATGAAATTCAAGAGATCAGGCCATTGCTGAGTGTGGTTGAATACCGCGCGTTGACGTATCGCTCCTGTTCCGTGCTGTAAAACAGATGTGACAAGCGTTGCTACAGTTTCCCAGTCACCCTGTGCTTCTAACGCGGAACGTACAAATGAGAGTAGTTGATCTATAAGAGAAGGGGCGGGCATCGCACTCCCTGTGTAAGGATCAAGCAGATCAGCGTCTAAGCCATAACGTGCAGCCCGCCAATGAGTGGCACGTACTACTTCTTGTCGTATAGAAGGATATGCTTCACCTCGTAGTACGGCTTCATGACATGTCTGTATCAACGCGCGAACGAGACCCGCGATCATCACTGCTTCATCTATCGTGAGGCACACGTCGATAAGACGAACTTCAAGAGTATTGAAGCGTGATGACAGGCGCATATCCCAGTAGACTTCGCGGGCATTATCCATACTTCCTGGAATGGTCAGTGCTTGCACCAGAGCATCATGTTCTGCAAGTGAGGAAAAGAGTTGTGGTGGACCAGAAAATGGCCAGCGCGCCCATATTTCTGTACGATAACTCGCATATCCTGTATCATATCCACCGAAATAAGGGGAATTTCCTGTGAGAGCAAGTAGTGGAGCAAGCCAGACACGCGCATGGTTCATGACCTGTACCGCTTCCTCACGATTCTCAAGGCCAACATGTACATGACAACCCCAGATAGATTGCTCATAGGCAAGCTGTCGGTAGTTTTGTTTAATTGAATGGTACCGCTCGCCAGGAGAAAACCTCTGGTCTTGCCACTTTGAAAATGGATGTGTTGCTGCGGCTGCAATCTGCACATCACAACGATTAGCGGCTGCAATCAAGCTGCCGCGTAAGTGTGCGAGAGAGGCGCGAACCTCTGCAAGTGTAGAACAAACAGGAGTGGCAGTCTCTATTTGCGAGAGGAGCATTTCATACTGAACGGCATCTCCTAGTGTTTGTCGTGCTTCTTGTAATAGGTGCGTGGCGGAGGAAGAGAGGTCGTGTGAAAGAGGATCGAGAATTTGATATTCCTCCTCAACACCGAGCGTATAGATTTGCTGAGATGGCATCAGTCGTGGACCTTCCTCAAGAGTGAATAGCTTGCTTCTGACTATTATACTCTGAAAAAGGTAACAGCAGATACAAAGGATTTTCTGTTATGTAATCGGGCCAGTTACAGCTTATCGAGAAGCAGAACAAAAACATGCAAAAAAGACCTCACACCATGTTGAGGTCTTTTCCTACGTTTCCGGTACTATAAGCTTTTTCCAGTTCGTTCTTTTTGGGAGCGAAGGATAGTGCGTAACGCATCTGCCTGACCATGGTTCCAAGCAGCGGAGCGCACTTCTGATCCCACCACGGGAATAGAACTTTGTTCGCGGATATGAGCGGCACGTTCACGTTGCATAATCTCATGGACGAGTTGACGGTCGCTAAGCCGCCACCCGCGCAATTTTGCTTGCTCGGCGAAGCGCATCACCCGCGCAAAGCCAGCACGATAGTCGCGCTCTTCTGTTTCATTTCGCATTGGTGTATCTTGCATTACAAGGCCCCATACTATAGTCATGTATTGAGAAAAATCATATGTCTACTTTATACATTATCGCAAAAAATGTACTCCTACGTCAAGTAAAAGCAGAGGTTGAATTCTATGCGTTACGACGCATTGCCTCATGTATCGCGTTGGTACCAAAGTCTAACGCGGCTACCGGAATACGTTCGTCTGCGGCATGAATTGCCTGCAAGAAATCAAAGCCTTCATATAAGTCCATTGGCAAGAAGCCATATGTTTGAATACCCAGCTGCGAGAAAAAACGTCCATCCGTTACCGCGGGCATGAGTGTTGGAACCACGATACCATGAGGGTCAGCTTCATGCAAAATGTCTACCAATGTATTGTAGTACCCCATGTTGGGTTCAGACTGTCCTTCTCCATAGCGTATCAGTTCAAACTCAATATCGTTGCCGAGGAGTTCGTGTAGTTCTTGAAACATATCGTCAGGAGTATAGCCGGGCAGAAGGCGACCATCCATCTCCACAACGATCTCACTGGGGATAACGTTGATTTTATGCCCACCTTGTAGAATTGTAACATTTACTGTGTTATGCAAAATCGGATCGAAGAAATGTGCGTGGGAGCCGAGTTGGTCTAATACTTCGTTTGCACGTGTCGGCTCTAAGAGTTGACGTAGACGCAAGCCAGTAGGAGATGATATCAAGGCATCTGCCATTGTCTCTAGCATTTGATGTACTACTGGATGAATATGTACAGGAAGGCGATGCTGATCTAACTGCTGCAAGAGTCGTCCAAGTTTCGCTGTAGCCCCTCCATGCATCGGGATAGAGCCATGACCACCGGGACCGCGTAAGGTTGCCTTTAGCCAGCACACTTGTTTTTCGAGAACTTGAATGCAATAAAACTTTTTGCCATCAATGTAAGATGTAAACCCACCCACTTCACCTAATGCATATCTCGCGTTTTTGAAGAGATCGGGGTGCTGCTCTACGAGGAATTTTGCACCAGTGACACCGCCGGACTCCTCGTCGCTCAATGCCGCGAAAATCACGTCACCTGGAAGCGACTCTCCTTCTGCTTTTGCTCGTAGCAGTGCCGCGAGCATCATTGCGACTCCACCCTTCATATCAAGCGTCCCGCGTCCCCAAATATAATCATCTATTCTTTGACCCTCGAAAGGATTGTGTTGCCAGGACTGGTTCGCCGTTGTTACGACATCTATATGTCCCTGTAAAAGTAGGGGAGGAGCGTCACCACGTCCCTTTAAACGTGTCACCAGATTTGGGCGTTTCTCATCTATCGCTAACATCTGAGTTTCAAAGCCTGCTTCTGTCAACAATGTATTGATATATGTAATGCACTGCGCCTCATCGCCGGGAGGATTTGTGGTATTGAAGCGAATAAGCTGCTGTAATAATTCTGCTGGACGTTGGTAAAGAGGACTATCTTTCTGTGTAAGTGACATTGCTCTGGTTCCTTCTACAAGCCTGACTACGTGTTATGCTGCTGTAGTATACAA
>CAZZVE010000009.1:37017-69464 GCA_964657325.1 uncultured Ktedonobacterales bacterium | reverse complement strand
AACTGAAGAGTGGAGGATGAAGCTGAAGCCTGAGGAGATTTAGTAGCAGGCTGTACATCTCAGCATTCTGCGAGAGGGAAGTGCCTTCTGTCGGCAGTACCTTCCCCTCGTCTTTCTCTCCACAACAAAGGTCGCATTTTGGAAAGCAGTGCAGAGTGGCGACAATGCAAGAATGTAAGTAGATATAAATATATGCTCTTTAAGCGGCGGTTATACTACATGTAGTGTAAGTAATCATACTATTGATTTCGTCATATAAAATCTGGGAGTAAGTGGGGTAAAGGTGGATAGGGTATGTACTGTGGAGAGCAACTCATCATTCGTGTGTATCTTCTCACATTAACTATCGAGCGAGGTACTTCCTGTCAGCGAGAGACATGCTGATGGTAAGTGATACGCACATAGTCCACATAAGATAAGCTTAAGCTTTCTTTTCCCTCAACAATATAACAACTTCACAAGGATGTATTTTTATGATTCCTATTGCACGTCCTTTTTTAGGTGCCGAAGAAGAGGCTGCGGTCCTACGTGTTCTCGCATCGGGCCAATTAGCACAAGGTAAAATGGTAGCAGCATTTGAACAGCGTTTCGCGGAGGTCTGTCATGTGCGCGAGGCTATCGCTGTCTCTTCTGGAACGGCAGCATTGCATCTTGCATTACTCGCACACGGTATTGGTCCTGGAGATGAGGTTATTACGACCGCGTTCAGCTTTGCTGCAACAGCCAACGTTATTCTCCTTGTTGGTGCTACGCCTGTGTTCGTGGATATAGACCCGATCACCTATACGCTTGATATTGATATGGTAGAGGCCGCGATTACGTCACGCACCCGTGCAATTATTCCTGTCCATCTCTATGGGCATCCCTGCGATATGCCGAAACTCATGCAGCTTGCGACCACTCATCACCTCGCGGTTATCGAAGATGCATGTCAGGCTCATGCCGCTTCTATAGATGGGAGACCCGTTGGCAGTTTCGGTACAGGGTGCTTTTCATTCTATTCCACCAAGAACATGACTACCGGTGAGGGCGGCATGGTGACCACGAACGATTCTGCGCTTGCTGAAAATATTCGCCTGATGCGTAGTCATGGGCAGAAGGAACGCTATTACCACATAGCGATGGGTCACAATCTGCGCATGACTGAGATGCAAGCTGCGTTAGGAGTGGTACAGCTAGAGAAACTTGAGCATTTCACCGAGCGGCGCATTGCTAACGCGGCCTATCTATCAAAGCACCTGAGCCAGGCAGTGCAAACACCATTCACACGTCCAGGCTATCGCCATGTTTATCATCAATATACTATTCGTGTTCCTCAAAGACGAGAGGAATGGATAGCACAACTTCAAATCCGTGGTGTGGGAACGGCGATACACTATCCCACGACTATCTATCGACAGCCATTTTATAGAGATAGACCAAGCACATTTCATATCGCACAATCATCCAGGCGTGGAGAACATGACTCACGAGAAGGAAGATATTTGCCAGTGGCGGAGGAGGCGGCAGAGCAAGTATTATCGCTTCCGGTTCATCCAGGAGTGACACAAGAAGAACTTGCTCTTATTGTCAGGGAGGTTTTAGTTTTATGCGATTAAAGGTAGCTGTTATTGGTGCCGGCTCAATGGGGACAAATCATCTGCGCGTTCTAAGAGACTTTGGCGAAGAACGCATACAACTGGTTGGTGTCGCGGAGGCGCATCAGCCTACACTACAATGTGCTGCCAACCGCTTCAATATCCAGGGTTACAAAGACTATCAAGTAATGGTGGAGCAGACGCGACCAGACCTTGTAACGGTAGCTGTACCTACACACTTGCATTTTGACGTTGCGGCCTATCTGCTTGAAAGAGGAATACATATCCTGCTTGAGAAGCCAATGACCCAGACGCTTGAAGAGGCACAAGCCCTCATTCAGCTGGCTCAACGCGCAGGGGTGAAGATCGCGGTAGGACACATCGAACGCTTTAATCCAGCTATTGTCGAGTTGAAACGTCGCATTAGCTCTGGTGAGCTTGGTCAGATTTTTCACCTGCATGCGCGACGACTTGGCCCTTTCCCGCCACGTATTCGTGATGTTGGCGTGACACTCGATCTTGCTACTCATGATATCGACGTGATGCGCTATCTTGTTGATGCCGAGGTCGAGCGTGTCTATGCGGAGACACAGCAACACATTCATAGTACTCACGAAGACTTACTGCTTGGTATTCTCCATTTCGCCAATCACGCAATTGGGATGCTGGATGTGAATTGGCTCACTCCTACAAAGGTACGTGAGCTGAGTGTTACCGGGGAACGTGGCATGTATCTTGTCAATTATCTGACCCAGGATATCTATTTTTACGAGAATGACTACACAACCACAACATGGGACACGCTGCGCTCTCTATCCGGCGTGAGTGAGGGAACCATGAGACGTTTCAAGGTGCAGAAGGCTGAACCGTTGCGTCTGGAGTATGAAGATGTGCTTTCAGCTATTGAGCACGATATAGCTCCTACTGTGACGGGCGAGGATGGCCTGGCGGTTTTATCTACAGCACTTCGGCTAGTAGCCTCTACTCGCACCGTAGAACCCGTCGCGGTAGAGCCGTTGAAGCGTATGAAAGTGGAGGCACACCATGTATTTTGATGTTGCTTCGACCGTGATGGTCGTGGGATTGGGCAAGATTGGTCTTCCACTTGCTGTACAGTACGCCTTGCAGGGTTGGCACGTTATTGGTTGTGATAGTAACGCGGAGGTTGTCAAGACGATCAATGCGGGTCAGTCACATGTGCAAGGAGAGCCTGAGTTAGCATATGAAGTGTCGCGCCTCGTTGCCGAAGGTCGGTTGTGGGCAACATTAGATACTGCAATGGCAGCACAGAAATCACGAGTGATTGTGGTGATTGTTCCTGTCATCATTGATGCTAATCACGAGACAAATTTCGCAAATATAGATCGGGTGACTACAACAATAGGGGCGAATCTGCAACATGACACACTTGTGCTCTATGAAACAACTTTGCCCGTGGGAACAACTGCGTATAGATTAAGACCTTTACTTGAGCATGCCTCAAATTTGAAAGCAGGGAAAGACTTCTTCCTTGCCTATAGTCCAGAGCGGGTCTCTTCCGGTCACATCTTTCACGATTTACGGACCTACCCGAAAGTCGTAGGGGGCATTGATAGGAAGAGTACAGAGGCTGCTGCTGCATTCTATCGTTCTGTTCTGCCAGCTCAGATTATCACTACAGCTTCTACTGACGAAGCCGAGTTCGTGAAGCTGATTGAGACAACCTATCGAGACGTGAATATAGCTCTTGCGAACGAGTACGCGTGTTTCGCTGATATGCACAATCTTAACGTTACTACAGCGATTGCGGCTGCCAATACACAACCGTACTCGCATATCCACACACCAGGTGTTGGCGTGGGGGGACACTGTATTCCTGTCTATCCTTATTTCTTGCTGGCTGGCGTAGAGAAGGAATGCTCCTCTCCTGCTCCTACCGCAAGTAATTTCTCTGTTTCTTATAGCAATTCCCAGTTGCCAGCTTTGAACTTGCCACGTGCCGCGCGTACTATCAACGACTCTATGGCGAGTTACGCAGTGAGCCGTGTCGAGGAAGTTGTTGGGTCACTCGTTCAACAGGCTGTGCTGATGCTTGGAGTAGCGTACCGAGGTGATGTGCGTGAGACGGCATTTACAAGCGCGAAACTGTTGCAAGAGGCACTCATACAACGTGACGCGACTGTGTACGTTGATGATCCGCTCTTCACGCATGATGAACTGCGTGCGCTTGGCTATACTCCTCTTTCACCAGAGGTCGAGCCACATATATGTGCCGTTATTCTACAGGCCGCCCACCAGAGCTACGCCACATTCGACTTTGGACGCTTGACGCACTGTAGTGTCGTACTTGATGGGCGTAGAATGCTACAAAAGGAGCAGATAGAGGCATTGGGAATGCACTACCTCTTTATCGGCGATGGTAAGCGTGGACAAACTCAAACGCATGCTTCTGATGAAGGAGTAGAGAAGACGAGAAGTGATGCTGGACAGTATGTGCTTCATGGAAAGCGAGTGTAAATAATGAGACTAGTTTCCATTGTGGGAGCACGTCCCCAGTTTGTCAAGCTTGCTCCCGTCAGTCGAATGCTGAGGCAGCAACATGAAGAACTTATTATTCACACGGGCCAGCATTATGACTATCGCATGTCATCTCTTTTCTTTGAGGAGTTAACATTACCTGAGCCAGACTATCATCTTCATGTCGGTTCTGGTTCGCATGGAAAGCAAACGGCACATATGCTCGATGAGATTGAGCAGGTGCTTTTGAAGGTGCAGCCGGACTGGGTGATCGTCTTTGGTGACACAAATTCAACGCTCGCGGGCGCATTAGCCGCCGTGAAATTGCATATTCCTGTGGCCCATGTTGAAGCAGGGTTACGCAGCTATAATCGGGCGATGCCAGAGGAGATCAATCGCGTTGTCACCGATTGCCTGTCACAACGTCTATTTTGTCCAACGGAAACAGCACGCAAGCAGCTAGAACACGAGGGGATGGTCACAGGAGTTGAGGTGGTAGGGGATGTTATGTATGACACTCTCTTGCAGATGCAACCTAAACTTGCCGCCAATGCTCAGGTACTTCTACCAACACTGCATGTGACGCCACACCAGTATGTATTGGCAACGGTGCATCGCGCCTCGAATAGTGATGATGTTGAAGCAATGCGTAACATCGCTTCTGCCCTGAATAGACTCGACATGCCCGTTATCTTTCCTATTCATCCGCGTACACAAGCGCGCTTAGCAACGTATGACATCACCTGGAACGATCATATTCATTTTATCGAGCCAGTCGGCTATCTGGATATGCTCACGCTTGAGGATGCCGCGCATTGTGTCATCACCGACTCTGGCGGTGTGCAAAAAGAGGCATTTTTTCTCTGTACGCCTTGTATCACTCTACGGCAGGAGACGGAGTGGCCTGAGACAGTTGAGGCGGGATGGAATGTACTCGTTGGGACCAAAGACGCAGCTATCATAGAAGCTGTACATCGGGACAGACCTGCACAGCCACTACATCATCCATTTGGACGTGGAGATGCAGCGGCACGGATCGCAAAAGCATTTCAATAATGATTTTTTAAGAATGTTGATGGATTATACTGTATGACACATATTCTTTTTATAACTCCTTATTACCCGCCGGAGAAGGCTGCTCCGGCAGTACGAATCAGTGAAACAGCTCAACATTTAGTGAAGCAAGGCCATAGTGTGACGGTGCTTACCACCGTCCCAAACTATCCAACTGGCATTGTTCCTCCTGAGTATCGCGGTCATCTAGTACAGCAAGAATTGCGTGATGGCGTGCGGATTGTGCGAGTATGGACTTATACGAGTCCTAACAAGGGTTTTTTACGTCGAATTGTGGCGCAGCTTTCCTTTGGCTGCCTCTCACCCATTCTTGGCTGGCAAGCAGTTGGACGGCCTGACGTGATGATCGTCGAGTCGCCACCGCTCTTCGATGCATTTGCCGCACGCCTTCTTGCTTGGGGAAAGCGCTGTCCCTTCATCTTTACGGTTTCCGATATCTGGCCTGCGTCGGCTGTGCAGTTAGGCATGTTGCATAATCCCATACTAATACGGCTTGCTGAATGGTTAGAATGGTCAACCTATCAGCGTGCAAGCGCGGTCTGGGCTTTGACAGAGGGAATACGGACGCTGCTAATCCAGCGTGGGTTGGAAGAGGATCATGTTTTTACGTTGACGAATGGCGTAGACACCACAAAATTTTATCCACGTGATAAAACGCAGGCACGCGCAACATTGTGTTGGGAAGATACGTTTACTGTTCTTTATGCCGGTACGCATGGACTAGCACATGGTCTCATGACTGTATTGGAGGCAGCCGAGCAGTTGCGTGATTATCCGAACATTCGTTTTGTCCTGGTTGGTGATGGTGCGACAAAGACAGATTTGATAGCATACGCAAGAAAACGCAGCCTTACAAATGTTGCGTTTCTTGACACCCAACCGCATGAACAAATGCCTCTGCTCCTGGCAGGAGCCGATGCGTGTCTTGTACCACTCCGCAAAGTTCCGCTCTTTGAAGGCGCACTTCCGTCGAAGATGTACGAGGTAATGGCATGTGCTCGTCCTATCTTGTTGGGAGTTGATGGCGAGGCGCGTCGGCTCGTAGAGCAAGAAGCAGGTGCTGCTCTGTATGTAGAGCCAGAGAATGCTGATGCTCTGGTTGAGGCCATTCTACACCTATACGAGCATCCAGAAATAGCCGACACATTAGGACAACGTGGTCGTATGTTTGTCGAACGTCGCTTTGACCGAATTCAACTCACAAAGGCACTTGAAACCCGTCTTGTTGTGACACAAAGAGCTTAACGTATTTGGACGATGCTGTATGTTAAATAAAGAGACTATATGCTTTTATTAATAAGAAGGAGGATGACGCTACATGAAGAACGAGGTGACAAGTACTGCACCTTTGATAACATCTACAAAAAGCTCTTATCTGAACGCCGCATTCGATGGTATCGTGGGGAACGCGATGCAAATGGAGTATACAGTAAATACTGATCTGTCTTTCTATTCTATCTGGTGCAATGGAATAAATATTGTTTTTGGCATAGGTGGGGTAATTATTCTCTTAGTTTTGCTCCTTGTATTGGTTCCTTTCATGCTACTCGACTCGCCGGGTCCCATCTTTTATTACCAGCAGCGTGTTGGCTACAAGGGAAAAAGCTTTTGGATAATCAAGATACGCTCAATGCGGCAGGACGCAGAGCAAAGTGGACAAGTTATCTGGGCGACAAAGCGTGACTCGCGTGTCACACGTATTGGGCACTTCTTGCGTGCTACTCACATTGATGAATTGCCTCAGGTGATCAATATCTTGCGTGGTGAGATGAGCTTGATTGGTCCGCGACCAGAGCGCGAAGTGTATGTCCGGGAATTGGAGCAGTTACACCCAGAATACAGTGCTCGCTTGCTCGTCAAGCCAGGATTAACTGGGCTAGCACAGGTAAACTATGGCTATGGCGATAGCAGCAAGAGCGAACTCGAAAAATTGCAATACGATCTTTTATATGTGCAACAGCGAACAATAAAAATGGATATACGTATTCTTTTAAAAACAGTGATTGAGGTGGTAGGTGGTCATGGAGTCTAAATTTCAACGTAAAGCAGGAGTAACAGTCACTCAGGAGCCAGAGAACGCGCATTCTCGTATGCCGCGAACAAGCTTTTTACCGTTCGCCGTACCGCATATCACGCAGGTTGAGATTGACGAGGTGGTAGACACGTTGCGTTCTGGTTGGCTCACTACTGGTCCCAAGACAAAACGTTTTGAACATGCATTTGCGGAGCGCGTACTTGCTCCCCACGCAGTCGCGGTTAATTCCGCGACTGCCGCAATGCACCTTGCGCTTAGTGCTATTGGGCTACAGGCAGGTGACGAGGTAATTGTTCCTGTTTACACTTTTACTGCCACGGCTGAAGTTGTTGTCTATCATCATGCGCGTCCTGTCTTTGTCGATGTCGATCCTGTGACATGTAATCTTGACCCAGATCTGTTAGAGCAGCGTATCACATCAAAGACAAAGGCGATCATCGTCGTACATATAGCTGGCTTATCTGCCGAACTAGACGCCATTCTTGATATCGCACATCGGCATAACATCCCTGTTATTGAGGATGCCGCACATGCTTTTCCCGCGAAGTATCGGGGACGTATGATTGGTTCGATCAGCGATATGACGGCATTCAGCTTTTATGCAACAAAAACGTTATCTACGGGTGAAGGGGGAATGCTCACTACGGCGAACGAGCAGTACGCACAACATGCCTCGCTTATGTCGCTTCATGGTATCAGTCGTGACGCATGGAAACGCTATAGTAAAGAGGGAAACTGGTATTACGAGGTACTAGAAGCTGGTTATAAGTATAATATGACCGACATTGCAGCCTCGATTGGTCTACATCAACTGGAGCGCAGTGAGGCATTGCTGGCTCGTAGACGAAGTATCGCACAGCGATATACACAGGCATTTCAGCAGTGGCCCGAAGTGGAAACGCCTCCAAATCCAGCGCATTGTGAACATGCGTGGCATCTCTATATCTTACGTTTGCGCTTGGAACGCCTTAGCATCGGTCGTGATGACTGTATCAAGGCATTGACGGCGGCACAAATTGGCACGAGTGTTCATTTTATTCCACTTCACCTGCATCCCTTCTATCGCAACACCTATGGATTGAAGCGCGATGATTTTCCTGTCGCGCTTTCCGCTTACGAAAGGGCCATTTCTCTACCTATCTATCCGGGGATGACTGAAGAGGATGTGGAAGATGTCATCGCTGCTGTGAAGCAAATTATCATGACACACACAAAATAAAGAAGTCTGAAGAGAGCTATATCCTCTCTTCAATATATTCATTTCTCTCAAATAGAGAGTCAGAGGTGAGTGGGAAAGTGGAAGGATGAGGATGGAATTATGAATCAATTCTTACATACGGGTTATCGCCAGCCTATTAATGTGGCGGAACTGTTAGACCGTGAGGTAGTTCCCCTCCGAACGGCAGAGACATATGCACTTTTACGAGGACAGGCTGTGCTCGTCACAGGGGCCGCGGGATCAATTGGTTCGGAACTGTGCCGCTTGATACTTAACGATGAGCCTGAGTACCTTATTGCGCTTGATAATAACGAAACGGGCCTGTTTGATCTCGCGGAAAGCGTGCGAACACATCCGTTTGCGGATCGTCTTCGTGTGTGCATAGGTGATATCACAAATAAGGCGCGAATGCGACGTATTTTCGCCGAGACAAGCCCACACATTGTTTTTCACGCAGCCGCCTATAAACATGTGCCACTGCTTGAACAGCACCCTATTGAAGCTATACGTACGAATGTGCTCGCAACTTATTCCTTGTGTAGTCTTGCGCGTGAAAATGGAGTAGCACGTTTCGTGTTTATTTCTAGCGATAAGGCTGCTGAACCAGTGAGCGTCCTGGGTGCCTCAAAGCGCATCGGCGAACTTATTGTGCAGTCACAAGGCATGCAAGATGTTGAAGAAACAACCAGCTTCTCCTCGGTACGTTTTGGTAATGTCATGGGAAGCCGTGGTAGCGTCATTCCAATTTTTGCTCAACAGATTGAGCGAGGCGGGCCAGTAACGGTAACGCATCCCGAAGCTACCCGTTACTTCATGACTATTTCTGAAGCCTGTGGGCTAGTAATCCTTACAGCCGCGATTGCGCATCAGAGTTGTCTCTATTTGCTGGATATGGGAAGTCCTATACGCATTCTTGACCTTGCAACCAGGATGATTCATAGTCAGCGTTCCTCTTTGAAGAAAGACATCGATATTGTGTACACTGGTCTACGACCAGGCGAGTGTCTGCACGAGAAATTAGTGGCGGCAGATGAGGAATTGCAACCAACAAGCTATAGCAAGATTTTCTGCGTTCATCGTCAAACACATGTGCCCACGCGCTCGACCATTGCACAGTGGATGCAGATGCTAGAGAACAAGTTGTATCAAGAGGATGTGTCGGTCTTGCGCAATTCTTTACTTACTATTGTACGCAAACAAGAAGTTGCGACGCCATCTTTCAGTGCCACAAATCTTCTCTCGTCTATTGATATCTTGCCGCTTCACACTCTTTCAACAACTCCTATGGAACTAACGGCTGCATATAACCAGGAGAGGTTGGCAAAGTGAAGAGTAAGCAAGAATATCTGACTGCTGTACGTGTCTCTTCGCCTCCTCCTACGAAAAGACGAAGGCGTTTGCTCTTGTCGATTATAGGTATAGTATTTTTGCTTTGCGCCATCAGTTCGACCACATTTGTCGGCTATCAGATGTCCGTATCGCAGTATCGACAAGATACATCGTTAGCAAATGAAGGTGTGCAACACTTACAGCAGGTCGAAACGATTTTCAAAGGAGGTTCGCAACATCTCTTCGAGTTGAACACTATTGATAGTGTACAGCATGAGTTTGGGAGCGCGGAAAGTGATTTTACACGTCTACAGGCAAACCTTCAGAGTGTGCCAGGAGTCAGTACACATCTTCCTGTCTATGGAGGTGAACTGCAAGCAGCCTTTACGCTGGTACCAGCGGCTCTCAATGTTGCACAGGCAGGAGTAGTAGGATGCACGTTGCTTCGTACATTGATAACGCGATTTCAAAATCCGCTGAGCAGCAAGGGAAAAGGGCTTACTTCTGCCGACATGCTGAGTATCCGCCAGAATGCACTGCAAGTTATTACCAAACTTTCACACGCACTCGACCTGCTGAGCCAGGTGAAACCGGGTGATGTACAATTCAGCCCGCGACTCAGTAAGATGCTAGGTGTCGTGCAGATGGAGATACCGACTGCGCGTCAATGGCTGAGTGTTTTTGAGAAACTACTCCCGGCACTTCCAAACCTGCTTGGTGTTGGTACACCTACATCATTTTTAATTGAGATGCTTGACTCAAGCGAACTACGTCCCGGTGGTGGCTTTATTGGAAATTATGGTATCGCCACACTGTCAGGAGGGCGATTGCTCAAGGCAAATATTACTGATGTAGACCTGCTTGACCACCCTTTTGTGACACAAGGAAATACCATACCCTATCCGCCTGCATACTCATGGTTTCCATTGTCTCATGAAAGTTGGAGTTTACGGGACTCTAATCTCAGTGCGAACTTTCCAACATCCGCCCAGTACGGTGAGCAAAACTACCATCGAGAAGGGGGGAAAGTGCCAGTGCAAGGAGTGATTGCGCTAACACCCGTCCTGATTCAGAAGGCACTCGCTATTACTGGTCCCATCTACATGCCAGAATATCAGGAAACTATCACTCCAGAGAATATCATCACGCAAATCCACTTCCATCAGTTAGGAGCTGCCGGGGAAGGTCCTGATACAATTGCGTCACCGGATGGACATTCATCGCTCCGAAAACGCTTCAGCGAGCTGTTGGCGGAACATTTTCTTGAACATGTGCATCAGCTCTCATCATCTGCACTTCCCAAGTTTTTGCAAGTGCTACTCGCTGGTTTGCGATCAAAAGACCTGCAATTGTACTTCAATGCAAGCGAGGTCGAGGCTGTGTTGCATCTGGCACATGTTGACTCAACTATTGAGTCCTATGATAGCGATTCCCTGATGGTAGTTGATACAAATATTGCCGCGGACAAGGCTAACACCTTCATACACTACACTTTGAACGATCAGGTGACAATTGACACGCAAGGTAATGCTATTCATCAGACAACGCTCAATTACGTCTGGGATATTCCTGGTACCGACTATGGCAACCCCATCTATCAGGATGTTGTGTATATCTATGTACCACCCAATGCAGCCTTAACTGGACAAATAGGCCCGGTATATGAAAAGGGATATGAGTTCGGGCGCGAGAGGTGGGGAAGTTACGTCAAAATTTCCTATGGGCAGTCAAAGATTATAAAGCTGTACTGGCAAGTTCCTCATGCTGCTGTAAAAGACCAGCAAGGGGGATGGCATTATCAGTATGAAGTTCAACGACAGGCGGGTGTTCTTTGGCAAATGCATGTACAGATGATGCTCCCTTTGCATGAAGCGATAACCAGTGTACAGGGTGGGTTGCTACGCGAGAATGCTCAGCAGACACATTTTACTGGTACACTGAATGAAGATACAAATATGTCTGTATTCTGGAAACAAATGTAGTATTGCGCGAGGGAAGGAGGAAAGAAAGATATGCTTGATATACATCTTCATATTTTACCGGGTGTGGATGATGGACCCGCCACACTACAGGAGTCGATAGTACTAGCTCAGGCACTTGTACAGGAAGGCATCGAAGCCGCTATCGCAACGCCACATTCTAATGATGAATATCCGCGCTATTCAGCAACAGAAATTCGCGCACGAGTCAACGAGTTACAGCAGGTATTGGAGCAGCAACGTATCCCCCTACGCCTCTTTGCTGGACACGAGGTTCTTATCCGTCCCGGTCTTGTAGAAGATATTCAGGCAGGACGGGTCGCTACACTCAACGGAAGTCGGTACTTGCTCCTAGAGCTATGGAACACGATGTGGTTGCCTGAGACGGATCAGGTCATTTTTGAACTGCAATCACACGGCATTGTACCGATCATCGCGCATCCTGAACGCTATCGTACTATTCAAAAAGACCCAGCGCGGCTCGCTGCCTTGATTCAACACGGAGCGTTGACGCAATTGACAGCTAGTAGCGTACTTGGCATTCATGGAAGCACAGTGCGACGTACTGCTGAGGTACTGGTGAAGCAGGGTTTGATTCATTGTATCGCGTCTGATGCGCATGGAATGCACAAGCGTCCACCAAACGTTGCTCAAAGCTTGCAACCACTTGAAAAGCTTGTTGGTCAACAACGTTTGCAGCAAATGATAGAGACATGGCCTACCACCATTGTGAAAAATGAGTTGCGCCAGAGTCAGGTTGTGTACAACGAGAGTACGAACGGTGCAGAGAAAAAACACTTCTTGCACTTTTTGCGCTCAAGATAGCGTATTCATAATGAAATACGCACACTCACCATGTACATATAGAGAAGAGGAATAAGGTTGATGGATGTAGAAGGTTCACCCAAAAAGGGAATAGCAGGAAAACATGTTATGGTCACAGGTGGAGCAGGCTTTATAGGAAGTCACCTGGTCGATTTGCTCATTGAAGCAGGAGTCGGGCAACTAAGCATAATTGACAATTTTTTTCTCGGTACATCCGCTAATCTCTCCGAAGCGAAGAGTAGAATGGCAGATATACAAGTCCTGCATATTGATGCATCAAACGAACATGCCATACGTAACGCGTTCACTACGTTAGGTACTGTGGATGTCGTGTTCGATCTTGCCGTCATTCCCTTGCCTACGTCTCTTGAGCAACCACAGTTTTGCTTCGATACGAATGTACGTATTACGTCGATACTCTGTGAATTGTTACGTGAAGGCTACTTTGGCTCATTGGTGCATTTCTCTTCGTCGGAGGCATATGGTTCTGCTCACGCTATCTCTATGAGCGAGCAACATCCTCTTGAACCTCTCACTCCTTATGCCGCGAGTAAGGCTGCTAGCGATCACCTTGTACGTACCTACGCCACTACATTTGGCGTTGACGCGCTTGTCGTGCGTCCATTCAACAACTACGGTCCGCGCCAGAACGATCAACAGTATGCAGGTATTATTCCAACAATGCTTCGTTGCGCCTTCGAGAGGCGAGAGTTTCTACTATTTGGAGATGGGCAACAGACGCGTGATTACATTTATGTGATGGACACAGCACGAGCTGTGCTGGACCTGTATCAATGTTCCCGTGCGCATGGTCACGTTGTGAATGTTGGTTCTGGTCAGGAAATAAGTATGATTGCGCTCAAAGAGAAAATCGAACATCTCCTGGGAATGTGTATACCAACTCGACAATGCGAAGAGCGACCGGGCGATGTTCGTCGTCATCGCGCCGATATCACCTTATTGAAAAGTTTGATCGACTTTGAGCCACGCATCTCGATTGACGAGGGATTAGCCAATACAATAGAGTTTTATCGTACTCGCGCGTATTTGCTCGCAGGGGAATGCTAATGCGGCTGTTAGTTACTGGTGCTTCCGGCTTTCTTGGGCGTAATATATTGCTCGCTCTTCCACGTTCCTGGCAGGTGGTTGCCTTCTATCGTCCAGGCAATAGTACATTTTTGGAATTTGTAAATAATTCTCAACTGAGCCATGTACAACCTGTCGCTTGCGATTTGACGAATATTCAACAGGTCCAGCAGGTGGTAGAAGACTACGGTGGAGAGTTCGATAGTTGTCTTGCCCTTGCAAGCAACACGTCCATCCCTTTTTCAATTGAGCAACCTGCTCAAGACTTGACAACGAACACTCTGAGCATGCTGAATGTCCTACAAAGTTATGTGTTTGATCATCTGGTGTATCTCTCGTCTGGTGCAGTCTATATCGGATTAACAGGGCTTGTGGGGCCGTCGTCGGCAGTCTCACCAACTCTTCCCTATGCCATCTCGAAGTTGGCTTCTGAGCAGTATGTTCGCGCTTCTGCTCTCCATCACCAATCACCCAAACGCGCAACGCTCGTACGTTTCTTTGGTGCGTATGGACCTTATGAGCCTGAGCGTAAACTGTACACGAAGCTGGTGCGTCGTTTCGCTTTTGAGCATAATCCACACTTTACGGTGATAGGGGATGGAGAAAACTTTATCGACGCGATGTACATCGATGATGCAGTCCAGTCACTTCTTGCTGTGCTTGACGCACCACCTGTGATAGGAATTCGTTGTATTGATTTAGGCGTTGGACGTGGTGAGAGCGTGAATCAAGTCGTTACACGTGCGGCTCACACTTTTGGAGTAGAGCCACACATCCATCACGTAAGGGCCTCTGCCGAATATATACAATTTTTTATTGATCCACAACTCTTTGCACAAGCTTACAATTTTACACCAACCATGCCTTTAGAAGATGGGTTGAAACGTCTGGCTGCTCATCTAAGGCATGAGGATGCACAAATGTTGCTTTGAACACATGACGACTTAGTACTTTTGACTACTGAATTTTGCACGCTTTATACAATGTAAAGTGATACTGAGCTTTACAATGTACTACATAGAAAGTGTATTGGAGCGCAAGAGATACTTTGTGATGATGTCACAAAATCTAGAGGTAGAACTGGGATGTATTTAGGGACGGGAAGGGACGGGAAGGAAAATGACGTTTGAACGCTATTGGGCAACTATGCTCAAACAATGGAAGTTCATCGTTCTCTGCTTTGTAGTTGTTGGATCAGGAGCATTTGTAGGCAGTAAATTGACAACACCAATTTACCAGTCTACCGTATTAGTCCAAGTTGCTCTACAATCGTCGAGTAGTCAAGCTGACATCAATAGTTTGCTCGCAAGCGATCAACTTGTGCAAACAGAGTCAGCACTTGCGACAAGTGATACTGTGCTAAGCGAGGTCGCGTCGCACTACAAAGGCATGACACTTGAGCAACTTTCAGCAATGGTAACATCCACCCCCAGGTTAAACACACAGTTATTTGAGATTGATGTACAAGATTCAAGTACGACGCAAGCAGCGAAATTAGCAAATGATGTTGCGAACACGCTCATTAAGGAGCAACACGATATAGCGTCTCAAGATAATAGTCGTTCTTTGCAGCAGGTGCAACAGGACTTGGGTACTACGAGAAAACAGATTGACGCTATCACTTCTCAAATCTCCTCATTACAAGCTGAGGGTGACAAGCCGGGGCAGGTAGCTGTTCTACAGGCCCAACTAAGTGGCTTACAGGCGCATTATACACAATGGCAAACACTCCTCGCACAACTGGAATTAACGGCTGCACAGGACGGAAATTTTCTTCGTGTGGCACAGGTGGCACAGGTCAGCTTGAGTCCTGTGCGTCCACAGGTGCTACTTAACACTGCTCTCGGTTTTGCAAGTGGCTTATTCTTGGGAGTGTTGCTAGCTGTCTTATTTGAATTGTTAGATACTCGTGTCCGTACAGCAGAGGCACTTTCAGAAATCCTTGGATTTCCCATTCTTGCGAAGATACATTTTCTTAAGGATAAGAACAAACAAGGCGAGGAGATTATCAATCCAGTAGGACACACTCATAACGTCGAGTCCTACCGTATCTTACGCACAAATGTTGGTTTCTCATCTGTAGATAAACCACTTCGTACTCTTGCTGTAACGAGTGCGCTTCCTCATGAAGGCAAAAGCACCGTCGCTGCCAATTTAGCGATTTTTATGGCAAAAGCTGGAAAGAACACATTGTTGATCGATGCAGATTTACGGCGCCCAACTGTATATCAGAAATTTAATCTGCCCCTTGATAAAATAGGGTTAAGCAATGCTATCTTAGCTTGCTCACATCAACTCGCTCATTCCAACGATTTTGTTTCCGAGCCAGTAGCTACGAGTATTTTACTTGAGCCTTATATGCACTCCGTGAATATACCGAACTTGCGCATCATGCCAAGTGGTCCTCTACCACCCAATCCTCCTGAACTATTGGACTCAAAGGCAATGACCCAATTCCTTCAAGAGGTCACTCAATGTGGCGCGGAGATGGTCATTATTGACACACCACCGCTCATTGGCTTGTCTGATACCAATATTCTTGCTGCGAAAGTAGACGGGACGGTTGTTGTCGTGGATATCACGCAGGCGAACAAAAAGAATGTCAAGTCAGTGAAGGCATTACTCACACAGGCAGGTGCGCGTGTCCTGGGTTGTGTCATTAATAAGGAAAGTGTCACACGAAAAGATGGGGCCAATGCTTATTACTACTATTACTCTCAAGATCAATCGTCCAAAGGGAAGCAGGAAGCTTTGCTTGAGCCAAATGCGGCACTTCCTACACAATCTTTACCAGCGGAGGTAGGGGCACGGACACCTTTTGTACCAAGAAGTTCAGCAAATACTCTATTGCAATATCAGCATGATAGACGTACTAACTAGAAATGTAGAGAATGAAGAGCACATGCGTATTCTGCATATACATAATATTAACAGAGTAGCCGAGGCGTTTAATAAAGAGCTTATTCAACGCGGACATTGCTCTTCACTCTATCAGCCAAATCTTGAGGGAAGTGGGGCGGCTTTGCCAATGAAAATAGCGAAGATGCCTCAACGTCTATTTAGCTTACGGGATGTTGTCAAAGAACTTTGTTCTAACAAGTTCGATATTGTACATATTCATTGGGCAAGCTATGGTCTGCTTGGACTGGTGAGTAACACTCCATTTATCATAGAGTGTCACGGTGATGATGTACGCTCTCGGTTGCGACATCCATTATTTCGTGTACCACTTCGTGCTTTTTTACGAAAAGCCTCGGCTGTTCTCTGTATCACACCAGACCTTTTACCTGTTGTACAAGAGGTAATTCCAAGAGCACTATTCTTTCCCGGTCCTATAGATACAGACGTGTTCGCGCCTGAATTGAATGAACCGTTAAACGACACGCGTCCTTGCACGATTCTCCTTTTCACACGTCTTGATCCTGTTAAGGGATGTGATATTGCTATACAAGGTATTGTTCAATTCGCAAAACGCCATCCTGATGTTCGGGTGAAATTGTTAGAATGGGGACCACTCAGTACTGTGTATAAACAAAGGTACCAAGAACTATTTGAATTCATCCCTTTTGTTGCCTCCGATCAAGTTCATCAACTGATACAATCAGCAGACATTGTCGTAGGGCAGGTGGTTTCGGGTGTTTTAGGTTTGTCAGAGTTACAGGCTATGAGTTGCGCTAAACCAGTTATTACCTCCTTCCTGTATAAGGATGCATATCCAACACCACCTCCATGTTGTCAGGCAACAAACGCCTTAGCTGTTGAGCAACAACTCGAAAATCTGTATCTGCACCCAGAAAGAGGTGCTGAGCTTGGGCAAAGAGCACGAGCATGGGTTATTCAGAATCATAGGACTCAGGTACTCACAGACCAACTTGAGAAGCTTTATTCTGTGGTAGTGGGGCAAAAGTGTAGTAAAGGGAGACTTTGTGAATAGTATAATCAAAAAAAATGTATTTTCTACCTTCATATCACGACAAGCTTTTTTAGTACTGGCTGCTATTCCAGTTATATCTGTTTTTGGTTTCCTATCAGTCCGATTGGGATCAGCCATTGCTTTGATCTTTCCTGTGCTACTTGTGTTCATCCTTCTCGTACTTGCACGCCAACAAGAGCTACTCGCGGCTCTTATTCTCTTTCTGCATCTCTATGTCGATTGGTACCTGGGTTTTTCTGTGGTCGCGCAATCGATTACAATTACTCTCCTCGTTATCTTTTTTGTTCTCCGCTCTCCTCGTTATCCCTGGGCGAAACCGCGCGTATTATGGCTCTGGATACTGTTATTACTACTCGCTATTTCTCCAACAATAAGGGGCACAACCAGTATTCATGAAGCTCTCTACTATTTTCCCGATGTTCTTGGAGGTAGTCTTCTCATGATCTGGCTTGGGACACTTCTTGCACGAGACATTGCAAGTGTTGCCCGTGCTTTTACGTATATTGCCGCAGTTGGAACAGTGCTTGCTCTCATTGGAATTATTCAATACAAGACGGGGATATTATTGTTCAAGTCAGCTCGTTTTGATGCATCTATCAATGCGGCAGATAACTATGTATTACTGCAAGGGTCCACCATTTTTCGCATAGGTTTGTTCTTTGTCAATCCCGACTGGAGTGGCGCATTTTTTGCTTTGATGCTTTTCATTCCTTTTGGGCTTTTTGTCTATACATCGTCTATTCCGCTTAAAATTTTGTATCTGATACAGACTATTCTTTTGTTGCCCGCGCTGCTCTTTACCTATAGTAATGGTGCTTGGATTGGTGTCTTTGTAGGACTCTTAGTATTTACTGCACTTGTTGGTAGAAATTATTATCGCGCCCTCATTCTCTCGGTGGGAAGTATTGTTGTAGTTCTTGCGTTGACTATCTTTTCTTCTCAAATACTGCTGCAAATTCAACATGCATCAGGACAGCAAGAGCTTTCACTACGGTTAGGAGCGTGGGAGACAGGAATAAAGGTTATGCAAGCTTTTCCTTGGTCCGGTATTGGTTTAGGGCTAACGCGATATCTCCAAGGTGCTGAGCCATATAGAGTTCCTGCACAATATATCAGTTTGGCTCACCCCCACAACTCGTATATCGAACTCGGAGCGATGGGAGGCATTCCTCTACTTCTGGTTTTTGTCGCGATACTCTCATTTGCACTATGGCAGGCGTGGCGTATCCGTTTCTTCTGTGATCGTCCCGCACGCGCTTTATTCGCTGGTGGTATTGCCGCTATTGTGACAATAAGCGTTAACAGCTTTAGTATCAACGAGTGGACACTTCCTCCTCTGGCAGCCTTTGGATGGCTAATTCTTGGCATTCTTTCATCACCACTCCTGGAAAAAAGCCTGACAGCTAAGGGCGTATCAGAGTCTGTACAAGAGGTAATACTGGAGAACGAGTCGATCTCTCCAGTAGTCGAACTCGTTCATAAGTAAAAAGAATAAAATGGCACGATGAAGAAAATAGAACCTCGTCATTATGAAAAAGAGCTTGTGAGTGACGCTACTCCCTTTGGACCAGATGATCTCGCTCTACAACCAACCTGTTCTATGCCCTTAGTTGAACCAAATGATCTTTCTCTACAACCAACCAGTTCTTTGTCTATTGTTCATGATGAGCAGAAGACAAAGAAGCAATTCATCTCTGCATTGAATAAACAAAGAACACCATTGAAATCTCTTCCAGGAATTGAAAAAAAAGTCTCTTCGTCGAGACAAGAAAGCCAACACGATTACGATTGGTCTGTTGCACTTGTACCAACACTCATCATGTCAACTCCTGTTGTTATGGAGGACATCGCGCTTACTCCAACACTTATCATGCCAATTCCCGTTCCTGCGCGGGATAATAAGCTTGATAACTCCTCTTCACAGCCAGGGAGTAACGTAGAAACACTGCGTAAGCTGTTGAAAAGTTCAGGCATCTATGCACTGGCATCAGTCGCTACTCCACTTATCACGCTTGGTCTTTCTCCATTTTTAGCGCGGCATCTTTCACCGTCTGAGTATGGTGCCTTTACCATCATAAATACTTTTGTCAGCCTTATGGCAGGAATAACACAATTGGGGTTAGGTTCTGCTTTCTTCCGTGCATATAGTTATGACTATTCAGGTGAAGAAGAGAGACGCGACGTGCTGGCGACGGTTAACACGTTGCTTAGCATTACTTCAATTGCTACAGTTATCATCATGTGTATTAGTGCCTCATGGCTTGCAACGTTTCTCTTTGGTCAGTCCTCTTTTAGCACTATTATCTACTTGGGAGCCGTGATTGTTCTTTTACAAAACCTCACGGTTCCTGGTTTTTCCTGGCTACGCGCAGAAAATAAACCATTATTGTATTCTTTGCTTTCCATTAGTAATTTGCTTATTTCATTAGCAACAAATCTTGTCCTTGTAGGAATATTCTCTTTCGGTTTGACCGGAGCTGTGCTTGGACTAGGAAGTGGATATGCCTTTGTCACTCTTTGCGTGTTACCCATTGTACTCAAACATGCAGGCGTCAAGATACGACTTGATATCGCTCGTAATCTCCTCTCATTTGGACTGCCGTTGGTACTCAATGTTATCTCTTACTGGGCCTTACAAGTTTTGGATCGCTATCTGCTACATATCTTTGGGTCTCTCGCTCAAACCTCTGAATATTCTGTTGCATACTCACTGGGTTCTGCGATATCTATCGTTGTCATATCGCCTTTTACATTAGCTTGGCCTACGGCGATGTTTACGATAGCGAAACGCAAGGATGCGGCCCGTGTCTTTCAAGGTGTATTTCGCTTATTTGGCTTCTTTTTATTGCTTGCGGCCTTCGGTCTCTCACTTATGGGAAAACTATTGTTATACCTACTCTTTCCACCTGTCTACCATGCAGCGGCATTTGTTATTCCTATCGTATCTGTATCATTGGCGTTTTATGGCCTCTATTACATTGTTACTGTGGGCTTAAATATTAAACGTAAAACAGTGATTATCAGCACGTTCTCTACTGTTGCTGCCGTAAGTAATCTTGCCCTTAATCTCGTATTGATTCCAACGTATGGAGCGATGGGAGCAGCTGTTGCAACACTCCTGGCCTATATTGTATTAGCTCTCGTCGCGTATATTGTGAATCAACGTATCTATCCTCTACCATTTGAAGTTGGCAAATTCGCTCTTGCTTTTCTGCTCGGTGTGGCTCTCTATTGGGGGAGCGATATGCTCTCGCAGTCATATCCCCTTGGAGTGGGCATAGCTATCTCTGTGTGTGCATTCCTGTTATACGGCATAATCCTCACATTGGCTGAATTGCTACCACTATGGCACAAGAAAGAGCTATTTAAAATATATAGGAGACCTTCGTGATTATGAATGTTTTAGTAGATACTAAAGATGTTGTAACGCAGTCACAAAAATGGTCGTTTTTAAAGGTGTGTATGCATGTACGTGGCATGGCGCGTACAGATGGTCGTGTATTGCGTGAGGCAGAGGCTCTTGTACAGCAAGGCCTTGCTGTTACTATTGTTGATATAGAGCAAGAGCGTGCCAGACCAGTAGAGGAAAATGTCACTGCTATCTGGTTACGGCATACATTTCCCCTTGCTGTACCTTTCTTGCCGAAGCTCAAGTTGTGGAGCATCGTCAATGTTGTGTATTCACATATCAATTGCACAATGCAATTGATACACATGAAGGCTGATGTCTATCATGCCCATGATTGGACTGCACTGCCAGACTGTTACATCGCATCCCTCTGGCACCATAAACCACTTATTTTCGATGCTCACGAGTTACCGCTTTCCGAACTCGATGGTTCGTACTGGTCGCGGTGGCAAAAATTGTTTACCCGCCTATTAGCGGTTATTGTGCCGCGTTGTGCAGGAGTCATTACTGTCTCTCCTCCGATTGCTCAGGAGATACATCGCTGTTATGCACCTTCTCAGGTTACGCTTGTCCGCAATATCCATCGTTACGTGCCTGTTTCCCCTAGTGACCGTCTGCGCGAGGCTCTTGATTTAGGGCCAGAGATACGTATCGCTCTCTATCAAGGAAATCTGCAACCACTTCGAGGATTAGATATACTTGTGCGAGCAGCATCATTTCTCGATTCCAATACCGTAATTGTGCTTATGGGCAAAGTATATGGTAATACGCTTGCTCAACTCGAAGCACTTATTGAGCTGGAGCATGTTGCGCATCATGTAAAAATTATTCCACCTGCATCCTATGCCGACTTGCTTAACTGGACGGCTTCGGCAGATATTGGCTTAATCTTATATACACCTGAGGAGTCGTTAAATATTCGCTGGTGTCTTCCCAATAAGCTCTTTGAATATATCATGGCCGGTCTGCCAATACTTGCCACTCAACTGAATGCGGTCTCAGAGATTCTTCAACAGTATCATGTTGGACGTGTTGTTCCTTCACTTACGCCCAGCGCAATTGCCACCACTATTAATTCCATGTTGGCAGATACAGAGGCTTTAGCCGCAATGCGCCGCTCTGCATTAGAAGCTGCTCAAGGTGATCTATGTTGGGAGACAGAACAGCAGCAATTGATTGAACTGTATGCTAGTATCTTGCAACATTCATGAATAAGCAATTTCGTGATAAACTCTACGTCCTGGTACGCCAGCATACGTGGATGTGAAATGGAGCATGTGTATGACCTCATCCGTCCATCATACCAACATTACAACTGAAATAAAGAACACTAAATCTGACAACGATCAAAGCCAAATTACACGAGTACAGGTCTGCGTTCCAATTACTGGCTTCCCTATTCCCGGTGGTATGCGAGGCGTTCTCGCTGGGGTTGCCCAGGTGATGCATGATCAATGGACACTCAATTACCTCACACACACGAAGGGCACAGAGAGTGACGCATTCACAATAGAGCAATTTGGTGGTAGATGGGCACATCCCTGGCATTTTCCAGGTGTGTGGCTCTACAGCTTTTCAGGCTTCTGTAAACTCATAACGTTACTCTATCGTAACCCATCCTATCAACTTATCCTCCCACAAGATGGCGTATTCACAGGGGCATTCGCGGCAATCGCGGGAAAAATTGCTGGTAGACGTGTGGTGTGTATGGATCACGGTAGTGTGACATTATTGAATAGTGTAGCCTATCGAACAGAACGCTATAATGAATTGAAGATGTATTCATGGGTTTATCGTCTTTTTTCTTCGCTTCGGTTCGCGTGGTATTGGCGATCACTCCGCCTTCTTGCACAGATAGCAACCCGTTATACAGACCATTTTCTCATTGCAGGCGATGAAGTAGCGGATGTCTACGTCCAACATTTAGGTGTGCATCCAGAACGCATCACGCGCTACGCCTACACAGTAGATACTACACGTTTTACGTTGTTAGATAAGGAAGCTGAAGTGGTCCTTCGTGCAGCCCATAGTTTTTCGCAAGAAACTATCCTTATTACTCTTATCAATCGGCTAGCACCAGAGAAAGGACTATTTCAGGCATTAGAAGGTATCGACACAACTCTGAGAACACTAAAACCAGAGGTACGCCAACGTGTAAAGGTTTTGATAGTCGGTAATGGCCCATTACGGTTGTCACTTCTGGACGATATACAACGGCGCGGTTTGACTGCTACGTGTCGCCTCTATGGTGAAGCCACACCTGCTACGGTGGTAGATTTGCTAGCTATAACCGATATTTTTCTTTACAGTGGAACGCGTGGTACAAACTATTCAATGGCGGTACTGGAAGCAATGGCTGCTAGTTGCGCCGTAGTTGCCACAACCTCTCCACAATCAAATGCATTGTTGTTAGCGGAAGAACGCGGTATTGCAGTCTCTCCCAATAGTGCCTCAGAGATTGCTTGTGCGCTTACACATCTTTGTAACAATTCAGAACTTATTCCTCGTATGGGGCAGGCAGCACGGACATATGTTGAGTATCATCATTCGGCTGTTGCACTTCGGCGTAGCCTGCTACAAGCATCATCCCTTTATGCCGATAAGTAACTTATAAGTGTATTTAGCGTCCAGATGTACGTTGTAGGGGTAGTTTGTGTTGGAGACAGTTTTTGAAGAAGCGATCATCGAGTAGAGTACAACGTGTTCTCGTCCTTTCTGGTATAGCCGTGCTCCTCTCACTTCTGCTCTACAGTATGTTTTTGAGTGAAATCAAATACATTTCTTATGGTAGTCCAGAAATTCCGCTGGTAAAGCCGTCAAGTTCTACAGGAACTGCCTACTACGTCTCACCCACTGGCAACGATAGAAATGATGGCTCTCAGAGGCACCCATTTGCCACAATTCAGCGAGCGGCAAGTATTGTGCAACCTGGAACTACAGTTCATGTTCTCCCAGGAATATATGTGCAGTCTATACAGAGTCAGGTGAAGGGAGCGGCGAGAGCACGTATTACTTTTGTCTCTGACACGAAATGGGGAGCGCGTATTGAGACGCAAAGTACCAGGTCTTCCTGGGCAAATTATGGTGATTACGTTGATATTCGGGATTTTGATATCACCGGAAGTGGCGATATAGGAATTAATAATTATGGTTCCTTTGTCCACATCATTGGAAATCATGTTCATAACTACGCATCCGCATCTTGTAGCAGCGTAGGAGCCGCAGGTATTGATAATTCAACACTTGGTACCAATCATAGTAATGATGTTATTGGCAATGTTGTGGATTCAATAGGACCGCCTATTCGTACTCCTTGCAACCTGGATCAAGGCATTTATAACTCTACACCTGGCGGTTCTATCGTAAATAACATCGTCTATCAGATCGCCTCCTTTGGTATTCATAACTGGCATGCATCTGCTAATGAGACTATTGCAAATAATCTTGTTTTTGAGTGTGGGCGAGGCGGTATCATTATCGCTGCGGATATGACTCTTGCGGACAACTTTCTTGTGACCAACAATATCATAATTCACAATCACCAGTTAGGTATCTATGAATTTGGTCAGGTAGGAAGTCACAATCGCTATCTTCGAAACATAGTATTTGCCAATCCAATAAATCTTCTTCTAAAACCAGGATCGGTACAGGATACACGTATTGTTGATCCTCAACTCGTAAATTATCAGCCTGATGGAAGTGGCAACTACCATCTAAGCCGCTATAGTCCTGCTATTGGTACGGGTACAGCGTTAGGTGCGCCAACAACCGATATAAATGGGATGAGTCGCTCTCTTAAAGCAGTAGATATTGGGCCATATAATGCTGTTTGATAAATTACTTTGGGAATACAACGGACGCCCACAAGAGGCTACCCTACTATACAACGCGTGTAGAGCACGCAAGAACACAATACAGTAGGGTAGCCTCTTGTGGGCGTCCGTGGGTCTATTTTATTAATGTGCATTATATAAGACGTAGCTTAACTAACCAACGTTAGCATTGTGTGCTTATGGGATCAGCAGGGTAGTTTAGGTAAATCAGACTGATAAGGTGAGTGTCAAGTAGTTTCAAACGCTCTAGCGTGTCCGCTAACCATGGCGAACGTGGAGCAAGCCAACGCGCAAGTGGAGGCGCGAGTGTTGTGCGCTTGAATGTGAACTGTACCCCCTGTCTTTTGAATAACTGCTGCACCTGTCGTCGCGGAATGCCCACTACAGCAGAATTACGCGGATTGGAATAGGCGAAATCGTAGCAGAGTATGAGACCACCTGGTTTGCGCACACGCCATATTTCGTCGGCGATGCTCTTACGTAAGGACTTGTCCAAAATAGAACTGAATACGACGGATAGCGTCACTAAGTCGAAACTTGCGTCTGGATAGGGTAATTGATGAGCACTGCCTGCTTGCCAATTGATCGCAGGATTGTTTTGCTTCGCTCGTTCGATGCGTTCTGCAAGCAGATCGATGCCCGCTAGATTGCCCGGCTGTGCCCCATACGCGAGAAAGCGTTGTAGGTGCATACCACTACCACAGCCAACGTCTAAAATCGTTTTCTCCGCAAATTGAGTGAACTGCTGTTCCTTGAGCAATGCCAACATAGTTCGCTCAACACCATGAGTTTGTAGAAGTGTAGCTTCATTAAAAAGGCTATACCGTTCAGCAAAGGCAAGATTACTTGCCCTACATTCATATTCCTGTTTGATACGTAAAAGCTCACGCTCTGTATCTTCTTGTGTTTTTCCCTGTGTTCTCTGCATTTTTTCCTACGTTTACTCTCGTATTCAATAAGGGTTACTTGACTCAGTTCAACTAGCGCATGGACATGTTCATGTGAAACAATTCAGCCCAACGATCAAGCATGAAGAGGCGGAAGATTGTTTGACCTATTTCTGCTTTGCTGCCTTGCTGTAACCACATCGTATGTGCTAGTTTTTCTATGTCTGTGCGCTCGACACACTCCCACAAAGGTCTATCTTGCTTGAGCCACTCTTCTAACATTGGGCGAAGTGCTCCACAAAGCCACTTATCTTGGGGAACCTCGAAACCAAACTTTGAGCGTCTCGTAAGAAGGCTGCGTGGTAGCACTTCCTGTAAACCAGTTCGCAACGGGTACTTGGTCCAGCCTTGGTGATAGAGCGTATGTGAGGCAAACGAGAGGCATAGTTCGATGAGTTCATGATCGAGAAATGGATAGCGGCCCTCCACCGAGAAGGCCATTGAGTTGCGGTCATCCCACTTGAGCAAGCGTGGCAGAAACATGGCTCGAATCTCCTCTATGCGCCATGAATGCTCGTCGAGTGAAAGTATTTTGCTTAGTATGGAAGAGTGTTCTGCATCCATGGAAGCCTTCATGCGAAACAGTGGTGAGGAGTTACTACGTGCGTAATAGCGCTTTAGCATAACAGGTATCTGAGTGAGGAGTGCAGAGTTGCCCTTAGGTGATAATGCCCCAATGACGTGTTTAGCTAGAGGCGCGAGTTGTCCATGTTGTGCAAGTCTACGAAGATAAAAAAAATAGGACTGCCAATAACCAGAGAGAATTTCATCTCCCCCCTGTCCATTCAGAGTAACGGGAACTTGAGCTTGTCTTGTGAGACGCGCAATGCAGTAGCCAGCATAGACCGATAGACTTCCCACCGGTTCATCGTGTGTACAAAGGAAATCATTCATTTCTTCCAGAAAGGTTGTGGGGTCAGGAGTAACAAAATGTGGAGTTGCAGGCATCCTTGATAAGACTGTATCTACATATGCTCGCTCATCAATGGCATCTCCTGGAAATGTCGCAGTAAAGGTATGAAAAGACTGAGAATTGTCCTTTTGTAACTCATGAACAAGTAGTGCGATAGTACTTGAGTCTATCCCTCCGCTGAGAGCATATCCAATAGGTACGTCGCTACGGAGATGTATTTTGATACACTCACGCATCTTTCGTGCGAAAAGCAGGCCAGCCTCTCTCGCGTCTGTCACCGAAACGCCGATTTGCTCAGGGTGCCAATATTCCTGGGGAGGAGTCGATACAAGCCTGTCAAGAGAAACTTTGATCCAGGTTCCTGCGGGAACGGGTTGTACATCGAGAAAGAAACTGCGATCAGTAGCTTCATAGCCAGTTCTTAGATATTCTGAAACGGTAGTCGTATTCATCCTGAATGCAATTTCAGGGATATGACGAAGCTGCTTAATTTCTGATACAACCGCCATCATCCCTGAACGTTGCCATACATACAATGGCTTGATGCCGAGGCGGTCACGACAGAGAATAGCCTCTCCACGCACACAATCAACAAGAACGAGACCCCACATGCCGCGAAAGCGTGCGAAGCTCTCCGTTCCCCACTCGGCGTAGGCCGCCAGAATGACTTCTGTATCAGATGAGGAGTGAAAAATATGCCCAAGCCGTTCTAACTCTGTGCGAATCTCAACAAAATTATAAACCTCTCCGTTATAGACAATCCAGAACCTATTCTGATAGTGCATAGGCATATGGCCCGCTTGACTCACATCTTGAATTGAGAGCCGACGTGACCCCAATGCACTCCGCCATTCTGGTGATGGATGTAAAGACGGTTGCCAATAATTCTCGTCGTCCTGCGCGAAAAACGCAGTTCCGCCATCATTTGGTCCACGATGGTAGATGTTGGCGGTCATTTTTTCAACCACCTCTGCCGAAATATCTACATTCAGAGCTTTAAAAAGTGCTGTAATACCACACATAATTTCTGTTCACCACACCTACCACATAATCTGTCATCCTCATCATTATAACAATGACACAAAATGAAGCAGTACTTTACCCGAAATCCTGCCTGTCTTCCTTCACAGCGTCTCTAAGAAGAGAACTTTATCGAGGCTTACCACAAGCTGGTTCAGCAGTTCCAAGTATAGGTAAACTCCGACTTGTAATATGATTTCTTTTCATGTATAATGAGTAAGTACTCAATTTTTTATTCTGTATGGTGCGATGATATGGCTCGACCCAAAAGTCAAGACAAGCGAAATTCTCTTCTTGCAGCAGCAATGACGGCTATTGCCGAGCAAGGTTTACGTGTCCCTACGTCCAAAATCGCGAAAGGAGCAGGTGTCTCAGAAGGATCACTCTTCACCTACTTTGAGACCAAAGAGACGCTGCTGAATGAACTTTATTTGAAACTGAAAGTCGAAGCACTCGCGAACATGCTCGACACGTATCCCGTCCATGCAGGCTTAGAGGTCCGTGCACGTCACGTTTGGGACATGTATGTGAGTTTCGGCATTGCCCATCCTGACCAGTACAAAGTCATGATGCAACTGAGCGTTTCGGATTCCATCTGGGAACAGACCAAACGCCTGAGCATAGAAGGATACGAAGCTATTTATGCGATGATTCAAGAGATCTTTGCCTATGGTGCTCTCAAGGATCAGCCATATGAATTTGGCACAGCCTTACTTCTTTCTCTGATGAATACGACGATTGAGTTCATCGCACAACATCCTTCCGAGGCAGAGCGTTTTCGGGATGCCGGCTTTACTGCTTTCTGGAATGCAATGACGGGGGCCTAAAATTTTCAGCTTCAATGAGTGATTAAACACTTATTAAAGTGGTGAAGTGATAGTCATGTTTGTCTGGCTGTTGCAGTTCTGAGTTTAAGAAATTGCATATGAGCTATTAAGTGGGCGAAAATTTGATAATTCGATGGGCGGTACAACGGGCGTAAATATGCAGAAAAAGATGTGAAGAATGGAGCAATTTGTCTCCCACGGCTCTCCACATTTCTGGTACAACCGCAAACACTCATGTTTTCTTCAGGAGGTTTTCATGTCAACACCCAATTCACTTATCACGACCCGCTTTGACGCCACAAGTACCGCTGAGGATGTCGTGGCTAGTCTCGACCTCACCAGTGTTCGTGCTATCATCACCGGGGCTTCGTCAGGTATCGGCCTTGAGACCGCTCGCGCACTCGCTAGTGCTGGCGCGGAAGTAACTCTCGCGGTCCGCAATACCGACGCTGGCGTGAAGGCCGCCGAGGACATAGCGAAGTCGAACAAGAATGAGCGTGTGCGCGTCGCCACCCTGGACCTCGCCAATCAAGCCTCGGTTGCCACCTTTGTCCAGAACTGGAACGGCCCACTGCACCTGCTGATCAACAACGCGGGGGTCATTCCAAGCACTCTGTCCCGAACTGTGGAAGGCTGGGAACTGCAGTTCGCCACCAATTACCTTGGTCACTTCGTCCTGAGCCTCGGATTGCATGACGCCCTCGCCATTGGTGCCCGCGAACGAGGCGAGGCACGCATTGTCATGGTGAGCTCCACCGCGCATATGAGATCACCTATCGTGTTCGACGACCTCCACTTCGAACGGCGCGAGTACGACCCGCAGGCGGCCTATGCACAGTCAAAGACCGCCGACTCGTTATTCGCGGTCGAAGCTACACGCCGCTGGGCCGCCGATGGCATCGTCGCCAACGCTGTCAACCCCGGCGGCGTCGCCACCGGGCTGCAAAGAGACTTCACACAGAAACAAAAAGATTACTTGGCCGACGCCGAGGCCGCGGGAGTCTTCGTCTACAAGACTATTGAGCAAGGTGCCGCCACCACCCTCGTCGCGGCAGTTGCCCCCGAATTCGCCCACACCGGCGGGCACTATCTTACTGACGGCCAAGAGGCCCACAGCGTGCCTAACGACGCCGACTTGTTCAAAAATGGCGACGGCGTCAAGCAATGGGCGATTGACCCGGACACCGCACAGAAACTGTGGATGGTCTCGCTCGAACTCATTGGTCAACCCGCCACGTATAGCAAGGACGCGTCGTAAGGAATTCAATAATGTCCGGACCATTGCTGAACTGAGGTGACCCATGTAGGAGTGGCTAAAGGTGCTGACACACGCGCATCACTCACGTGGACGACGTAGCGTGGGAAGGCGCGTTTGTGCGGTTAGCGGAGGTTCCAGCCATGCACAAACAGCTTGACCGCGCGGGCGCAAGGCGTCACCTTTCCACGCAACCATTGAGGTGGTATACCCAAACATCGGCTCAACTGCCTTGTCAATGTTACGCTGTTCTTTGCGCTTGCGAATAATCTTGCCAACCTGTACAGGTTCTCGTTGCTAAACGTGAGCAATGCTTCACAGCCCTATACTCTTCGTGATAAGATTTCTTTATATATACACTACTTTCTGAGTTTGCGATAAAAGGGGAAGCATGAATACAGCATACGTTCACGGCTATAATCATCGAGAAAACGTCCGTTTGCAGGACCAAGCCTCTACTCTAGTCGAACTCCTGCACTCTGATACCTCGTATCCAGCAGGAAGCAGGGTATTGGAAGCTGGTTGCGGCGTTGGCGCGCAAACCGTCACCTTGGCGCGAAACAGTCCGAATGCCTTGATTACTTCTATCGATATCTCCGAGGCTTCTGTTCAAGAAGCAAGGCGAAAGACGGAAGCCGCAGGCGTAACCAATGTTCACTTTCAACAGGCAGACATCTTCAAACTACCTTATGAGCGAGATACCTTCGATCACATTTTCGTCTGTTTCGTCCTGGAACATCTCTCTCGCCCTGTCGAGGCATTGCAAATATTGAAAAACTATTTGAAGCCAGAAGGCACCATTACGGTGATCGAAGGGGATCATGGTTCGGTCTTCTTTCATCCTGATAGCAAAGCCGCACGTAAAGCGATCCAGTCTCAGGTTGAACTGCAACGACAGGCAGGCGGCAACGCCCTAATCGGGAGAGAACTCTACCCGCTCTTGCTTAGCGCAGGCTATACATCGATTGGTGTTTCTCCTCGAATGGTCTACGTCGATTCGAGCAAACCAGATTTGGTCGAAGGGTTCACGAAGAAGACTTTTACGGCGATGGTTGAGGGTGTCCGTGAAGCGGCAATAAACGCAGGTATTGTTGAGTCATATACGTTCGACAAGGGTATCAGGGACTTATATCGGGCGACAGAGGTGGATGGCGTCTTTTGTTACACGTTCTTTAAGGCTACTGGACAGAAATGAGTCCCGCGAGAGGACGAAAATTTCATCTATGAAGTTTGCATGAGATGACGGTGGATAGAGAAAGGCGTGATGATGAAAAAGAGGAGTGAGACATGGTGCTGAGTCGCCCAAGAATAGTTTTTGCTGGAACCGCAAGTGGAGTTGGCAAGACCACTATCACAACGGCATTTATTGCGGCACTGCGCGAACGTGGCATGCACGTTCAGCCATTCAAAGTAGGACCAGATTATCTTGATCCCTCCCATCTAACCCTTACTGCCTCACATCCTTGTTACAATCTGGATACATGGATGATGCCCCAGGAACGGGTGCTCGATGTGTTCTGCCGTGCCACTTCCACAGCTTCTCTCGCGGTCATTGAAGGTGTTATGGGCCTCTATGATGGGCAACAAAGCACCAGCGACCTCGGCAGTACAGCTGAGATTGCGAAACTGCTGCAAGCACCAGTCGTCTTGGTCATCGACGCTAGTGCAATGGCACGAAGTGCTGCCGCTGTTGTTCTGGGTTTTCAACATCTTGATCCTGCTGTTCACATCGTTGGTGTCATTGCCAATCGCGTCGGAGGAGCTGGGCATGCTCGCTTGCTGCAGGAGGCGATTGAGCCTGCAACGGGTATTCCATTCCTTGGCTATCTCCCATCACACTCTGATCTTCTGACGCCTGAGCGACATTTAGGTTTGATCTCAGCGGCTGAACACCCTCCTACGCGGGAGCACTTGAAGCATGTTGCAGCCCTTTTCAGTCAGACCTGTGATGTGGAAAAGCTTCTTGCCTTTGCTCATGATAGTGCATCTCTTGAATGCACCGTTGATGATACGTTTGCCATCACCAAGACCACCTACCCACCAACGCGAATTGCACTGGCACAGGATGAAGCCTTTCATTTCTATTATCCGGACACGCTGGAACTTCTTCAGCGCGCTGGAGCTGAACTGGTTCCATTTAGCCCATTGCATGATGAGGATGTGCCTGCACAGATTGGGGGAATGTATATTGGCGGAGGTTTTCCCGAAGTCTACGCACAGGAACTCTCGGCGAATCAAACTATGCGTACCCGACTCGCACAACTTCTTGCACAGGACATCCCCTGTTATGCTGAATGTGGAGGATTGATGTACCTCTGTCAGAGCATTCGTGTGGCATCGGGAGAGACGTTTCCGATGATCGGGAGCATTGCCAGGCAGAGTGTTATGAGGAGTGAGGTGGATTCAGTAATCATTGGATATCGTGAAGCGAGTGCACTTCGAGATACTCTCCTCACGCGTCAAGGGGAGGTGGTGCGTGGGCACGAATTCCACTACTCATTGCTCGATGCGCCTCCAGCTCACGAGGAAGCCGTGTACGGATTTTCTGGCAACGAGCAAGAAGAAGGCTTTGCCCGTGGCAATTTGCTTGCCAGTTATCTCCATTTGTCCTTGAGTAGCTTCCCACAGGCGGCAGAACGCTTTATCATGGCAGCTCGACAATGGCACAACGCCAGAGCAATTCACGACA
>CAZZVE010000009.1:561-36917 GCA_964657325.1 uncultured Ktedonobacterales bacterium | reverse complement strand
TATTTCCAGGTGGTGCCAGCAGGAAAGTCGTACGTTGTGAAGGTATCCCGATACATTTCAACGCTATACCCTGGATCAGTTGGAGGCATATAATGCCCATTCTTAATGATAACGGGGTGTAGAAAGAACTCATGAAGATGGTCAACATATTCGACAACACGATCTTCGAGTGAAGCACTAACCGCGATATAATCGAAAAGCGAGAGGTGTTGCACGTATTCGCACAGGCCAACTCCACCTGCATGAGGACAGACAGGGATGCCGAATTTCGCAGCCATCAACAGAACCGCCAGGACTTCATTAACCCCGCCAAGACGACACGCATCGATCTGACAAAAGCCAATCGCTTTTGCCTGCAAGAGTTGCTTAAAGATAATACGGTTCTGGACATGCTCACCCGTTGCAACACGAATCGGAGTAATCGCGCGTGCGATTGTCGCATGCCCAAGTACATCGTCAGGACTGGTCGGCTCTTCAATCCACCAGGGATTCACGTCGGCAAGCTTTTGCATAGCGGAAATAGCTTCCTGGACATCCCAGTACTGGTTGGCATCAAGCATCAATTTGTTGTTCGGGCCAATCTCAGCGCGTATGAGACGCGCACGGCGCAGGTCATCTTCAGCATGTAGACCCACCTTGAGTTTGAAATGTGTCCATCCTTGCTGCATGGCTTCACGGCAGAGGAGGCGCACTTTCTCGTCCGAATAGCCGAGCCACCCAGCCGACGTTGTGTAAGCTGGGTAGCCATGTTGCACCATCTCTGCTTCACGTTCTCCTTTGCTTGCGGCATGTTTCTGCAGAAGAGCTAAGACTTCCTCACGCGTAAGTGCGTCCGTGATATAGCGAAAGTCGATGCAGGAAACAAGCTGTTCAGGTGTCATATCGACGAGAAGTTTCCAAAGTGGTTTGCCTTCAACTTTCGCATAGAGGTCCCAGACCGCATTGACAAGAGCAGCGGTTGCCAGATGAATGACTCCTTTCTCAGGGCCAATCCAGCGCAATTGGCTATCTCCGGTAATGTGTCGCCAAAACGCGCCCATGTTTTCTGTAAACGACTCTAACGTATGACCAATAAGCAGAGGGGCAAGTGCATGGATAGCTGTGATACATACTTCGTTGCCTCGTCCTATCGTGAAGGTCAAGCCATGTCCTTGCAAGCCTTGTGGACTATCCGTATGGAGAATGACATAAGCGGCTGAATAATCAGGGTCATGATTCATGGCGTCTGAACCGTCAAGCGTGCGAGACGTGGGAAAGCGGATATCGTGCGTTTCAATATGTGTGATTGTGATAGACACGTGTGTTCCTTTCTTTCTCTCGTTATCGGAACTAATAAGCGTTTGTCTAAAGAAAGACAAGAAGCGTATCGAACTTTTTGTCACTATACGACAACCAGTAGCGAATTGCTAATATAAGCTCTGTACGAGCAAGTAAAAGTTTACGTGCACACTCTATGAGTCTATCTGATAGAATGTAGGAACGTATGAAAAACTATGTTCGTTTCCATATAAAGATTCCTTGGAGGGACTCATGCAAATACCGAGTTATGTCGCCAACGTACGTCTATGTAACTGGGTTAAAGAGATGGTTGACTTGTGCCAACCCGATTCCGTTCACTGGTGCGATGGTTCGCAGGAGGAGTACGATGACTTATGCGAGCAGATGGTCGAGTCGGGGACCTTTCTTCGTCTCAATCCGGAGAAACGACCCAACAGCTTTCTGGCTCGCTCCGACCCAAGCGATGTTGCTCGTCTCGAAGACAGAACCTTTATTTGCTCCCTTAGCAAAAGTGATGCCGGTCCAACCAATAATTGGGTTCATCCTAAGGAGATGAAGGAAACATTGATGGGTTTGTTTGAGGGATGTATGCGAGGTCGAACGTTGTATGTCATCCCTTTTAGCATGGGACCCCTCGGCTCACCTATCGCGCATATCGGGGTTGAATTAACGGACTCGCCCTATGTTGTCGTCAGTATGCGCATCATGACTCGTATGGGGCGGGCGGTATATGACGTTCTCAAGGACGATGAAGACTTTATTCCTTGCCTGCACTCGGTTGGCATGCCCCTTGAACGAGGTCAGCAAGATGTTTCGTGGCCTGGGAACACAACCAAATATATCGTGCATTTTCCTGAAGAACGTTCCATCTGGTCCTACGGCTCTGGGTATGGGGGAAACGCGTTATTGGGCAAAAAGTGTTTTGCTTTGCGTATTGCCTCGGTGATTGCTCGTGACGAGGGTTGGTTGGCAGAGCACATGCTGATTCTGGGCGTGGAGAATCCGCAGGGAGAGAAGACGTATGTGGCTGCTGCCTTTCCCAGTGCCTGTGGTAAGACCAACTTTGCCATGCTCATTCCACCCGAAGCCATTGAGCATGAGGGCTGGAAAGTGACAACCGTTGGTGACGATATCGCGTGGATCAAACTAGGACAGGACGGCAAACTGAACGCCATCAATCCTGAAGCGGGTCTCTTTGGAGTTGCTCCTGGGACAAGCGATCACTCCAACCCAAACGCGATGGCCTCGATGCGTGCCAACACCATTTTCACAAATGTCGCACTCACAGATGATGGCGATGTGTGGTGGGAGGGGATGACCAAGACTCCACCCGCGCATCTCATCGACTGGATGGGCCAAGATTGGACGCCGGACAGCAAACATAAGGCCGCGCATCCCAATGCACGCTTTACGGCACCAATCAGCCAGTGCCCCGTTATCGATTCCGCGATCAACGACCCGCAAGGCGTTCCCATTTCGGCTTTCATCTTCGGTGGACGACGTTCAGAAGGCGTGCCACTGGTCTATCAATCGTTCAACTGGGTCTATGGCGTGTATGCTGCCGCTACAATGGGGTCGGAAACGACTGCGGCCGCGGCTGGCAAAGTAGGTCAGGTACGACGTGACCCATTCGCTATGCTACCCTTTGTCGGCTATCATATGGCGGACTACTTCAGCCACTGGCTGAACTTTGGGCGACACCTGCCCAACCCACCGAGAATATTCAGCGTGAATTGGTTCCGACGGGACGCGGAGGGCAATTTCCTCTGGCCCGGCTTCGGCGAGAACATGCGTATTCTTAAGTGGATTGTTGAGCGCGCGCATGGTCGTGCGGTCAGTATCGAAAGCCCAATCGGCTGGATGCCACGCTACGAGGACCTGGATTGGCGTGGGCTAGAGGATTTCACGCGCGAGCAGTTTTACGAGTTGATGTCGGTTGACCGTATTGCATGGCAGCGCGAACTGCTCTCACACGAGGAGCTATTCGTGAAGTTATATGACCGACTACCGAAGGAACTGTTGTTTATTCGTGAACTGATTCTGTCCAGTTTGTGGCGTTCTCCAGAACGCTGGGGACTCTCATCGGAATGAGGTCTTTAAGAGTATCCTTCTTTCAGTGTACTTGGATGTAGAAAAGTGTTGAAACGAGTAGGAGTGGCATGACAGTCAAAAGACTGTCATGCCACTCTTTTGATACTACTCGTTTAAAAACGAGACTACTCCAAAGCTGCTAAGCATCTATTCATTTGTGCCAGGTGATTTGTGAGATGATCTGTTACAAAGTCTTTGATGAACCATGCCAGCGTCTGATCTCCAAATTTCGAGTGATGGCCCTGTAATTCCAGGTCGCTGTCTTTCAGTGTGCTCAGTGCCTTATCCAAAGAGCGATAGCTTCGCTCTAGCGCGTGTTTTGTCTCGTCTAACGTATCTTGCTTATGGTTCTCAATCGCTTGGTTACGGGCTGCGTCTTTATGAGTGCGTCCGAAATTTTGTCCTGGTTTCGCAACCAATTTCACAATTTCGTCACCCCAATAGGGCATAAATTCGATAATGTGAGCAAGACTTTCCATGAGTGTCCATTCACCCTCAATAGAGGTTTCATAAAGCTTCCGTGCTGGTAAACGCACGAGGTGCTCTTGTAGTAGCTGGTGTAACTCATTGTAGGAGGACGTGACGCTTTGACGAATGGCTTGAACATTCGGGATCTCTCTACTTGTTGTCATGTAGAACTCCTTCTCTACTCATCATTTATCGTGTGATACTTTCTAATGCTTCGGGGACGTCATCAGGATAGAGTTCTGTCGCTAACCCCCAAATACGCTTGGCACTCTCAACCTCGAAACGAGCCTGACTTGCTAATTCATAATAAATAAGTGAACGTGCCCGCTTAAGCCGTTCTACCTTTTCCTTTGGAAGGTGCTCTTGCCTCACTTTCGTAAGCGGGTGGATTCCCTTTTCGATACTACGAGCAATGTACTCAAGCGTTTTGGCTCGTTGCGTGTGCATTTGAATATGCTCTGCAATGTTGCGAAAAACAGCCTGCGGTGGAATGGTGTCTATATAGGACGCCCAGAGCTTAAAGGGATCGCGGAAAGGCAAGTATTGCACTGGTTGCTCTAGCCAATGTGCTAATTCCATCCGTCCTGAAGAGGTGATTGTATAGACCACACGCTGCATGTGTTGACCCCGTATCTGATTCTCACTTGTCAGCAATCCCTCCTCTTCAAGCTTGTGCAGCATTGGGTAGATTTGACCATAGGTTGCTGCCCAGAGCGAGTCTACCGAGAGCTTAATATTTTGTGCAAGGTCATACCCGTTCATCGGCTCAATCTCAAGTAATGCCAAAATAACATGCCGTGTGGACACGTGTTTCTCCTCATGATATCAGTGTTACTGATACATTCTTGCGTAGAGTGTCCTCTTTGTCAAGGATGACATATAGGAATTTGCTCGACTTAAACTCTTGACAAACATGATGTTACACTATACCATAAATATATCTACTAGATATATTTTTAAGGCGTTATCCGTAAGCTGAGATTGGTACTTATCGAGGAGACCATCCCAATGCCTCCTCTTTGTGATTCATCAGTGCTCTTGAACTCCTCCTCATATGAGGACAGTCCGTCGTATTTATTCCACACGTAAGGAGGGTCTATGAAGATCGGCATTCTTGGTGGTGGACCAGCAGGTTTGTATTTCGCACTCCTGATGAAGAAGCAGAACCCGACGCACCAAATTACCATCGTTGAGCAAAATCCCTCTGGTGCGACCTATGGATGGGGTGTCGTCTTCTCAGATCGTGCGCTCTCATACCTGAAAGACAGCGATTCTTCATCCTACGCCGACATTGAGGCTCAGCTACGTACGTGGGACGATTTGACGTTTGCGCAGAAAGGAGAGCGGGTACGTATTGATGGCAGTGCCTACGCCGGGATTTCACGGCTTACATTGTTACGTATTCTTCAGGACCATTGCCGTCGTCAAGGAGTTGAGACACGTTTCGAGACGCGACTGCTCGATCTTTCCATGTTTGCTGACTGCGATTTGCTTGTAGGGGCAGATGGAATAAATAGCATCGTTAGACAGCACTACGCGCAGGATTTTCAACCCTCGATTCGTCAACTCTCGAATCGCTATATCTGGTATGGCACGCATCAACTCTTCGAGACACTTTCGCTCATCTTCCGCACCTATCGAGGTGGTGCCTTTGTTGCTCATTGCTATCCCTATAGCGAGACTACCAGTACCTTCATCGTGGAGTGTGATGCTCAGACATGGGCACAGGCAGGATTTGACGCTATGTCTGATGCAGAGAGCCGCGTCTATTGTGAACAGGTCTTTAGAGATGATCTAAGCGGACATCCACTACTGCCGAATAAACCCACGTGGCTCACATTCAAGGTGGTGACAAACCAGCATTGGAGTGCTCACAACGTCGTCTTGCTTGGCGACGCACTGCGAACTGTGCATTTCTCTATTGGCTCAGGAACACGTATGGCACTAGAAGACGCTATAGCTCTTTCTCAAGCCATTGGAACAACGAATTCTCTCGCAGCAGCACTACATGCATTTGAACAGGCTCGCAGACCAGGAATGGAAAAACTGCTTGGTATTGCCGAGCAAAGCTATACATGGTACGAAACCTTTCATGAAAAAATGGAGCTTGATGTACTTCCACTTGCGCATAGCTACATGACGCGTAGTGGACGCATTGATGATGCAACGTTACGGCAAAAAGCACCGCGTTTTATGACCCAATATGAAGCATATTGTGCAAGTCCTGTTAGTAACAGAGAAAGGCAAAAGCAGCCATGATTGAGAATCCCTCTACACAGAACATTCAGGAAAGTAGAAACTCTTCTACCAACGATAACGAGTTAGAAGCAGCAACCAGTGTTTTGTACGATGACATGAAATCGAACTTTCTTACTCCTTTATGGAGCATCGAAGAGTCAATTATGCCACTACAGCCAAAGCCGAAGGCTATTCCTTGGCTGTGGAAATGGCAGACTCTGCATGATATCGCCGAACGCTCTGGCAAATTAGTTCCCATAGAGCGCGGCGGCGACCGTAGAGCTACTGCACTCAGCAATCCAGGACTCGCAGGCCAGCCATTTGCGACACCAACACTATGGGCTGCTGTACAATGGCTAAATGGGCGAGAGATCGCGCCTGCGCATCGCCACACCTCTCAGGCGATACGGTTCATCATTAACGGGAGTGGCTCTTGGAGTACGGTAGAGGGAGATAGAGTCTTTCTGGAGCGTGGAGACCTCGTGTTAACACCGCCCTGGCTCTGGCACGATCACGGCAGTGCATCAGACGAAGCCGCGATTTGGATGGATGGGCTGGATATTCCCTTGAATAATTATCTGGATGCGAGCTTCTTTGAGCCATATAGCGGTGAGGCGCAAGAAGTTGTCCAGGTACCTAATGGAACCGTCTTGAAATATGGTGTCGGGCAGATGCGACCAGCTTGGGAGAAACGATCAATCGTCCACCCACCAATGTTTACCTACAAGTGGGAAGAAACGGAACGCGCACTCAACAATCTCGCTCAGGTTGATGCCAGTCCGTTCGACGATGTTGCATTAGAGTATACCAATCCACACACCGGTGGACCTGTGATGCAATCGCTTTCGTGTTGGATTCAGACGCTACGTCCAGGAGTTCATACACAAGCGCATAGACATACAGGCAGTACCATCTATCATGTGTTCGAGGGCAAGGGAGAGACGATTATCAATGGCGTGCGCTTTGCCTGGGAGCAGGGAGATATGTTTGTGATTCCTAGTTGGGCTTTGCACGAACACATTAACGCTTCAAGGAGTCAGCGTGCACTGCTCTTCTCCATGCATGACATTCCTCTCCTACTGGCAATGAATAAATATCGAGAGGAAGCCTACTCAGAGAATGGCGGTCATCAACTCGTCACCAGTAGTTTCACCTCACAAAAGAACCAGTAAATCGTACATCCGTTATATCGGTTCCTAATGAACTTTGAAAACTGGATCAGGGAGTGGCGGTAGGGGCAGCAATTCATTGCGCCCAAAGATGGGGGTGGTCGAGGGGTAACGTGTCAGTGAAGAATCTCCTTCTCGACGCGAGCCCCTCCTAGCCCATCTTTGGGCGCAATGAATTGCTGCCCCTACCGTTTTATATTGCCGTATTTGATTGTCAAAAATTTTCAGGATATCTGTGTTCTACTCAAGCTCTCCACGCACCAGTGCATATGCAATGGCATTATGCCGTTTGATGAGTGAAGGTAGATCGACATTCAGTAGTACAGAGTCCAGGACACATACTTTTCCATTGATTACGTTCAGATCAACCTCTGGTGGATGACAAAACACGAGCGAAGCTAATGGATCGTGAATTGCACCACCTGCAAGGGCGAGGGTATCCAGACGGTAGCCGATGAAATCAGCTGCCATGCCGGGGGCGAGGTAGCCAATATCGTCACGCCCTAGCACAGCCGCACCACCGCGTGTTGCCAGTCTCAATGCCTCTTTGCTACTCATCGCTGCTGGATTACCCATTACTCGCTGTAAGAGTAGAGCCTGACGAACTTCTGCTAGCATATGCGAACCATCATTCGAGGCTGAACCATCTACGCCAAGCCCAACGCGTACACCTGCTTGCTGCAACTGCCGAACTGGTGCGATACCAGATGCGAGCCGCATATTTGAACTAGGACAATGAGCAATCCCTGTACTTGTCTGTCCTAAACGAGTTATTTCTGCCGCCCCAGGATGCACCATGTGTGCGTGCCACACATCTGGCCCTACCCATCCCAAGTCTTCTGCTAGTTCTACAGGTGAACGACCAAAGGTCTCAGCGCAATATGCCGCCTCATCCAGTGTTTCAGCCAGATGTGTATGTGAATGCACACCACAGGCGCGCGCTAATTCCACACTTTGCCGCATCAACTGCGGCGAGACAGAAAAAGGCGAACAAGGCGCAAGCACTATGCGCAACATGGCATAGCGACTTGCATCATGATACTGCTCGATTACTCTCTGTGAGTCACGGAGTATCGCGTCTTCGTCCTCTACCACTGAATCTGGTGGCAGACCCCCTTGCGTTTCGCCAACCGACATAGAACCGCGAGCGGCATGAAAACGAAAGTTCATCTCAGTTGCTGCTTGAATCTGATCGTCAAGACGAGCACCATGAGGCCAGATGTAACAATGATCGCTTGAGGTTGTACAGCCAGACAGCATCAACTCGGCAAGAGCTATCTTCGTACTGATGTATATTGCCTCAGGAGTGAGACCAGCCCAAATTGGATAGTGAGTGCGCAACCAGTGAAACAAATTCGCATCCTGAGACGCGGGAAGATTGCGAGTCAACGTCTGATAAAAGTGGTGATGGGTATTCACCAGCCCCGGCAGAATGAGCATGTTTCGCGCGTCTATCACCTGGTCTGCGGTCTGCGGAAGTTGATCCGTGAGTCCAATCTGCCGAATTATATTGTTCTCGACATAGATAGCACCATCTTGCCAACTGTGGTCGTCATCATCCATTGATACAAGCAGTTCTGCATGTTGAATAAGTAGCGATGTCATGTGGTCTCCTTAAAACTCTAAGCTCTTTGGAAGAGGACACGACAGGACTTGCCCTTAAGCGTTAACGTAAGCACAAAAAAGATATTTCTGGTGAGGCCGGGCACCCGCAAGGGGATGCCCCTCCCATACACAAACGCGCTTCCCAGGTACCATCGTTGTATGGGAGGGGCATCCCCTTGCGGGTGCCTTAGTCCCCTGCCCCTGTCATGCCCCCCAACTTTACATCTCGACTTTTTCAAACAAAATATCCTGCGCGCCCTCCCAAAGAACCATGCGCCCTAGTTCTCGCAAGTGCTCATTGCCCGACACAATCGTCAAGAAATGATTGCCTGCTAGCTGTCCAAGCTTGCTAGCGAAACGTGTTCCACCGTAGGGAAAAAGAATTTCTGTCTCGCTGAATCCTCCCGGATAGAGCAAGATTTGACCTGGACTTGGGTAACTGGTGTGGTTCTCATAGTTCACTCCTACCTGAAAATCGCCAAGAGGAATCCAGGCAGCCTCTCCACTCCATCGCGCATGAATGATTTTGTTGCGAAATGGCAGGAGCTTTGTGAATGCAGCACATGTTTGAGGTGCATCTTCCTCTTCTAATCGTGCTGTAAATTCCAAAGCGTTGACGGTAATGCGTAACATATTCATATAAATTTATCCTTCCTCTACGAGTTTCAAAATAGAAGTGGAATGTGCAGTGAGAGCGGCTAGGACTCGCTCTGGAGTCATCGGCTGTTGAGTGAGCCATACGCCTGTTGCATCATGTATCGCAGCGGCGACAGCACCTGCAAAAGGAACCAATGGCATCTCAGCCATGCCACGCGCACCAAACGGACCATTGGGATCAGCTAACTCTAATATCACTGGAACAATTTCTGTGGGCATATCTCGGATAGTTGGTAGCAGATATGTGCTAAAGTAAGGTGTCAAGACGCGTCCATCACGCACCTGAAAATTTTCTAGTAGTGCGTAACCAAGTGCTTGAGCTAACGCACCTTCGATTTGCCCCTCCACCTGCTGACGGTTGATTGCCTGCCCTACATCATGGACGCTAATGATTTTTATTACCTGGACCTGTCCGGTTAATGTGTTCACTTCGACCTCGACCGCTTGTGCCGCATACCCGTAGCAGTAGTTTGGTCTACCCGCACCTGTACGAGAGTCTAGCACTGTAGTAGTAGGTGGACGATACTGTTTCGTCACTGTGATATGCTGATCGTCTGTAAAACCCCATTTCTCTTTCGCCTCTGCTGCTGCTTCCTGGACTGCTCTGCCTCCCATTAGCGTCATGCGTGAAGCTGAGGCACTACCCGCGTTCGGAGCTTCGCTACTGTCATTACAGATCATCGTCACCTGATCAATAGTTAGATTTAGCGTTTCAGCGGCAATCTGACGCAGGATCAGATGCGTTCCCTGTCCCACATCCGCCGCGCCTACGCGCACGACAGCGCGTTCCAGGTCAGCCTTACCAAAGAGTTCCACCGTTGCTGTAGCCTGCTCCGGGTAGCCAAAAGAGTAGCCAACATTCTTTATCCCACAAGTAATGCCTATGCCTCGACGTAGGTGGGGTGCTACAGTCTGGTACTGTTCCTGAGTTGTATGGTTCATCCGCTTTTGTGCCTCTTCGACGCAACGCTCTAGCACAGGCAATGCACTTACTCCTGATGGCAGTGTTTGTTGTGTAGGTTCGATGCTGCCTTCACGATAGATATTGCGTCGTCGCATCTCTACGGGGTCCATGCCCACTGCTTGCGCAAGACGCGTTACCATCACTTCGCTGGCAAATTGCGCTTGTGGTGCACCGAAACCACGAAACGCGCCCGCTGGAATATTGTTTGTATACGCGACGTACCCGTCAATAGCAATATTCGGAATCTCGTAACAGCCACTTGTAAAGAGCGAGGCAGCTTTAAGGACTTCTATGCTCGTCGAGGCATAGGCTCCGCCGTCGAGTATTATCTCGGCCTGCATTCCTGTGATGCGACCATCTTTCAGCGCACTCCAACGGCAACGAATATTCGCTGGATGCCGTTTGTGGTGAGCAATCATCGACTCCTCACGACTCCATACGAGCGCGCAAGGCCGTTGCAACTTCCATGCTGCCAATGCCAGGACATGCTGCATGGAGAGGTCTTCTCGTCCGCCAAAAGCACCCCCTATGGCAGCATAGCGAACAACAACCTGCTCTTCTGGCAGTCGTAGCATCCGGGCAATTTGACGACGGTCTTCATGTAGCCATTGGCCCGCCGTTTCGAGAATCACGCGTTTTTGTTCATCTATATACGCGATTCCCGCTTCTGGTTGTAGAAAGGCATGCTCTTGCCAAGAGGTTGTGAACTCTTCATCGAGTACGACGTCGGCCTCAGTAAACGCACGCGTAACGTCGCCCTTGTGTATAGGTACATGTAATAACTGGTTGCTCTTCAAATGTGTATGAACTAACGGGGCATCGGGAGAGAGTGCCGCGCGTGCATCGGTTACGGCAGGAAGATTTTCATAATCCACTGTTACCAGTTTCGCACCTGCTATGGCTGCCTCTTTCGTCTCAGCCACAACGAGTGCAACCTTATCGCCTGTAAAGCGCACAACATCTGAACACAGGACAGGTTGGTCCGCATCAATCAGGCCAAACGCATTGTAGGGTACATCTGCTGCTGTCAGGACTGCAACTACTCCTGGATGATGTAGTGCGGCATCGCTATCAATGGAATGAATACGAGCGTGTGGATGATGTGCAAAGACTACCTGGATATGCAGCATACCAGGACGTACCAAGTCTGCTGGATAGGAAGTCGCGCCAGTCACTTTGCCTCGTGCATCTGGTCGTGGTAGAGATGAGCCGATAAGCGATGTCATACTTTATCTCCTACGCTCACGCGTGAAACTGCGTCAAGAATTTTGCGGTACCCTGTGCAACGGCAAATATTGCCGCTAAGTGCTATTTGTATCTGATCCATATCGGGATGTGGACACTCTTGTAGCAGCTTCGCACCCGCCATCAGCATACCAGGAATGCAGTAGCCACACTGCACCGCCGCTGAATCAATGAACGCTTGTTGCAGGGGATGAAGTTCGTCGCCGTTCGCCAGTCCTTCGATAGTGGTAATTGTGCCGTGATGAGCCTGTGGTGCAGGGACGAGACAAGACATAACCGCTTGTCCGTTTAACCAGACTGTGCATGCTCCACATTCACCTTCAGCGCAACCCTCTTTTGTTCCGGTTAACTCAACATTTTCACGAACTGCATTGAGTAGTGTTTTATGCTGTGCATTCACTAGCTGATAGGAGCGACCGTTGATAGTTGTGTCAATAATGTTATCAAAAGGAGCGGGCATAGCTTCATGTTCACTCGTGTCGAGAAGCACTGGTTGCGTTACCCATTCCTCAGCTTGTGTGTTTGCAGCGATGCGTTGTAATCCAAGCGTCACCAGATTGGCTAGTGTTTCGCGTCGGTAGACTCCTGAGCCACGAATGTCGTCGATGGGGTTGACATCTTCATTGGCGAGTCGTCCAGCTTCTGCACACACCGCACTATCAAGGCGTTTGCCTTGTAGGAACGCCTCAACCGTAGAAGCATGCACGATGGTTGGTGCTAGACAGCCGAGAGCAATGGATGCTGTACTCACATATTCACCAGAAAAGGTGAGTACAAATGCGATATTGAGAACTGAAATAGCCTGTGCGCGACGTAATCCTAGTTTGAGAAAGAGACCTCGCTGCTCAGGCTTCATCAGAGGAATACGAATTGCGTACAGTAGTTCATCTGGTCTAAGTGCGGTACGACGAAAGCCAGGATAAAAGTCGTGTAACGAGACAACGCGCTTTCCTGTGGTGCTAACAAGAACCACTTCCGCGCCCAATGCCATGAGTGGACTAATAGTATCGTTCGCTGGTGAAGCTGTAACAAGATTGCCTGCTATCGTCGCGCGAGTGCGAATTTGAGGTGCGCCCACTTCCCAACACGCTTGTGCTAATGGTAGAGCGTACCGTACACAGTCAGCAGAGGCTACGATATCATTATGAGTAGTGAGAGCACCGAGCGAGATATAGTCTCCTTCGATGTGAATAGACTTTAAATCATGCAGTGCCGTAATATCAATGAGTGTTGTAGTTGGTTTGACACCACGTTGTAACTCGACGAGGACATCAGTTCCACCTGCAATCAGACGGGCTTGTCCCGCGAACTGAGAGAGAAGTTCCAATGTCTCTTCAAGACTTGTTGGGCGCAAATATGTTTGCCACATAAATATCTACCTTCTAAGTATCCTGCGACGTGTGCAAGGAATTTGTATGCGTGATTTATAGTATAGCGGGTCGTAGCAACTGTCCAATAGGTGCGGAGGCAAAGGTTCCCTCATGAAAAATCGTTTGGCCGCGCACGAGTGTAGATACAATGCGCCCGCGCAACGATTTACCTATATAGGGACTCTGCTGATGGCGGTAGAACAGATCGGTTGCTCGTAACTCGTAGCTCTCTCGCAGGTCTACCAGGACCATATCGGCATCTACGTCTAAAGCGAGACGCCCCTTGTGAGGAAATAGGCCAAAACGGTGCGCAACATACTCTGCCGTTAAAGAGGCAATCGCGGTCAAGGCGAGAGTGCGTTGCTTATAGCCATCTGTTAGGAGGAGTGACAAGAGAGACTGGCAACCTGATATTCCACCCCAGACACGGAAAAAGTTGCTATCCGTTTTCATGTCGGCAGGTGCTGGTGAATGGTCAGATGCAATCATCGGGACGTTTCCTGTCAACACTTGCTGCCATAGCTCCTCGCGTTCTGCCTCTGAACGCAGAGGTGGTGCACACTTCGCAACAGCACCCAACGCTACTACATCATCTTCAGTGAGAACGAGATAATGAGGACATGTCTCACAACTTACGTTTACTCCTCGCGCTCGCGCATCAGTGACCAGACGAACGCCACGACCTGTGCTCACATGGACGATGTGTAGAGAACAGCCTGTCTCGCTTGCCATGAGAATGGCGCGTCCTATCGCCTCTAACTCTGCGATAACTGGACGAGAGGCGAGATAGTCACGTTTCCCAGTTCTTCCCTGTTCGATAGCCCTACGAGCAAGGTTGCTTGTGATGGAGTCGTTTTCGGCGTGGACGGCAACAAGCCTTCCCAATTTGGCTGCTTGTGCCATGCCTTCATAGAGCGTCAGGTCGTCAATGGCTAAAAAGTCGTCGATGCCACTATTACTCATAAAGGCTTTGAAGCCAATCACGCCCCGTTCGGCTAACTCTTCCATGTTTGAAACATTTCCTGGTACTAACCCTCCCCACAAGGCAAAGTCAACCAGAGATGAAGCTCGCGCGGCTGCGAGTTTCATATCAAAACTTGGCGCGTCAAGTGTTGGTGGATGGGCATTGAGCGGCATATCAAAATATGAAGTGGTTCCACCGGCGGCAAGTGCTTTTGTGCCAGTGGCAAAGCCCTCCCAGGAAGTACGCCCCGGCTCGTTAAAATGAACGTGTGCATCAATGACGCCAGGGAAAATATGTAAACCGCTTGCGTCAATCTCTTCTTTGCCTGAGCCTGTAAGATCAGGATCAAGCGCAACGATACGACCATCGGCGACAGCAATGTCGGCTTGCCTCACCTCAGTGGAAGTGACGACGATTCCATGACGCACAATTAGATCATAAGAACTCATGCGCTCATTTCCTCCTGTGCTAGTAGCATCAGAAAACGCTCTACCACCGCAATCGCTACTTCTACATCTTCTGTCGTCACCGACTCTGCTGGGTTATGGCTAACGCCGCCACGACAGCGCACAAACAACATACCCACATCAGTGAGGGTGCTTAACGTCACAGCATCATGTCCGGCTCCACTCGCAATAGAAAGTGCTGGATAGTTTAGCTCTCTAATAGATTGAGCCAAAATCTTGGTTACTCGTGTCGAACAGGGGACAGAGGGATGTTCCTGCAAAAGCTGCCAATCGGATGAGACATGCCGCATTCGACTAATCTGACGCGCTTGTTTCTTCAAATGGCGACATGCCTTCTCGCATACACTATCATCCCGATGGCGTACATCCAGACTTAACGTCACCTCTCCTGGTATAACATTACTCGCCCCTGGTTGCACGTTGACTTGTCCAACGGTAGCAACGAGTCGTGGGAGATCATGTGCGAGTGCTTCGACGGTCAGTATAAATTCGGCGGCAACACAGAGCGCATCATGCCTAAGCGTCATTGGAACAGTACCCGCATGTCCCGCTTCGCCTGTAAAACGTACAGCAATGCGCTTCTGACCTGCAATAGCTGAAACGACGCAGACAGGAAGATGGCGAGTTTCAAGCACTGGTCCCTGCTCGATATGAACTTCACAATAGGCCAGGAGTTCATCACGTTGCCAGCGAGCAGTACGTAGCACGACAGGATCAGGGTTGCCTCCAAATACTTGAATCGCTTGCCGCATGGGAATACCATCGGCGTCGGTTAGAGAAAGTGCATCAAGGTCGAACGTCCCTGTCATAGCCTTGCTTCCAATATAGGCACTATGATAGCGTAAGCCTTCCTCATCGGCAAAACCGAGTACCTCTATGGCAAATGGGAGGCGTTCCTTGCGAGCATGTAAACGTTCAACGCAAGCAAGTGCAACCATGACACCGAGCGGTCCATCATACTTGCCGGCGTCGCGCACGGTATCGAGATGTGAACCCAGAAGCAACGTCTTAGCAGTAGGAGAACTTCCCTCGTAGCGTCCTATCACATTGCCCACAGCGTCCTGCTGAACGCTCATACCAGCCTCGCTCATCCATTCTCCAACAAGCTGATTGACTTTATGCATCGCTGGTGACGCGAATGAACGTGTGAGGCGATTTGGTTCCTCACTGTACGTTCCAAGGATGTCACATCTCTGCATGACAGTTTCGATGGTCACAACTCAACTCCCTCGATACGTACTATAGGCCCAAGGTGAAACGAGCAATGGAATATGATAATGAGCGTTTGCGTCGGCGATGCCAAAACGGACAGGAATGCGATCAAGAAATGGGAGTGTGCTATGAGTTTTCTCTTGAGTAGCAAAATACTTTCCAACGATAAACACCAACTCATAAATACCGACCATCAGGTCATCATTTGCTAGCAGTGGCTCGCTAGTACGTCCATCAGCATTAGTGTATACGGTCTTCAACAAACTACCTTCACCATCTTGAGCGTTGTGTCGCCAAAGTTCAATGATTACGTCAGAAGCTGGACAACCTTGTGCCGTATCAAGTACGTGTGTAGTGAGACGACCTCCCATTATTGCCCCTCACTCGAAGCATGACTTTCTGTTCGAGTTATTGTCAGTTTGATCATACCATACGCTGGAAAAGGATCACTGTATACCTTTTGTTGAGCATCGGTTTCAGATACGCCTATGAGGTCTCGTGTGCGATTTTGTCCTTCAAAGCTCACCTCAGCCATTTGAGGAAAGCGCATCAGAAGTCGAAGTCCCATTTCATGCACAAGATGCTGAATAGACTCGCTCACAAATTCATGGAATACAGTCTGCACCACATCGCGCACCTGCTCACTAGGAATGTAACGTTCCTTTACATCGGAAACGCCTGTATATTTCCAATAGACATCGAGATAGATAAATAAGGGACGGTCTACCCGTTCAGGTAATGTCGTATAGTCATCACGGACGAAATTAGTAAATGCGCTACCAGAAACTTTGAGTAGTTGAAGTTCCACACGTCCGCAACGATGGTTTGTCATGACAATATCTTTTCCATGCGCAACAAAGTCCATGCTTGCGACGGCATAATCGTCGTGCGAACGTTTGAACAGCACGTTACTATCTTCAACGTGAGCATGATTCTTTTGTACGATTTGGGCTGGTGGAAAGGGAAGTTCTCTTCCTGTCAATTGTAGTCGCTCCATTGTGGGATAGGTTGTGAGAAATTGTTGACCGAGCAACGTGAGAAATGCTTCGAGGGTCGAGCCACTAAATGTAAGTGCTTGTCGGAGGATAAAGTTTTTCATCGTGTCGGTCGCCACGATCATGCTATTATCACCATGTGTATACGCGGGCAGAAAATTCTTTCCGAAGACCTCAACATCCACCTCCATCGCAAAAAGAATGTTTTCTCTGCCCGTAAAGAGTGATTCGGGAAGAGGCGGAACCCCTGAAAGCGGAGTGGCATACACGCGATAGACGGGAACGTGTGCTTTCCCATAACTAATCTCATAGGTATGCTCCATGTTCAAAGCCCTCCTTGTATTTCATCTTGCGCTACAAGATCGTGTAAACGGAAAAGACAAATCTTGGCAACTTCAGCTAGAGCAAGTTCGACCTCTTGTGGACGTGAATGATGAAGACGGTTGGAAAAGCCTGCCAGAATACTCGCTTTCTTATTTTCACGCACACAAATCACAAATGGAAAGCCAAAGCGACTTTGATAGCTCTGATTAAGCTGCGTAAATGTAGCAACTTCCTCAGGTGAAAGCGTATCCAAACCAGCCGAGGCCTGTTCGTGCGTTGACTCAGGTGTGAGTGTGCCAGCTAATGCTGCCCGTCCAACCAAATCAGGATGAGCCTGAAGGAGTGCTATTTGTTGCTCAAGAGATGCATCGTACATCACACGACAAAATGTTTGATGCATGTGTGTAAGTGTAGCAAATGGACGAGCATACCAGCTTTGTGTCACTATCCACGGTGGTCCCTCGAATAGTCCACGCAGGGCTGTAACAAAATGCTCCTGGTCATACCCATTTATCTCTTGTAATGTTATCCGTTGAGAACTCACGTAGGTTCCTTATCCATATTCTTTCTTTGTTTCGCATCACAAAGAAATTTATGTAACAAAGTGTAACACATGGCACTGCTACTAGCGAATCCGCCCTCTAAAGGCATCAGAGTCAGCCCTTTTTCTATGCTATGATGATAGCTAAACAGGTAGCTCCTTTTGAAAGGAAATTTCTATGCTCGACGATCTCGTTCTTGTTAATGATTGGCATGTGGTAGCGCATGTATCAGATATCGAGGAAGGAAAGCCTCTTGCTGTGCGCTTGCTAGAAGAGGATATCGTTTTGTGGCGTGTTGGTGACAGAGTTCATGCTTGGCGTGATATCTGTCTGCACCGCGGAACAAAGCTTTCACTTGGCAAAGTCGAGAATTGTATGCTTATCTGTCCGTATCACGGCTGGACGTACAACGAGGATGGGCAATGTGTTCGCTTTCCTGCTCACCCTCTGCAAACGCCGCCTACAACGGCGCATGCAATTACCTATCAGGTTCGGGAGAAATACGACTGGATATGGATAACATTGGGCAGTCCCTCGCATGATATTCCTGTGTTTCCACAATGGGATGATGCAACATTTCGTAAGGTTCATTGTGGTCCATATGCTATCAATGCAAACGGGCCAAGAGTGGTAGAGAATTTCCTGGACGTGACACACTTCCCTTTTGTGCATCAAGGGTTGTTAGGGGACCCAGAGCACGCAGAACTTTCAGATTATAGTACTGAGACGACAGAGGATGGTGTAACCGCGAAGGATGTCTCTGTGTGGCAACCTGATCCAGATGGTACAGGCAAGGGAGCAAGAATAAGTTATACATATACGGTTATGCGTCCATTGTCGGCTTCCTTTGTGAAGTCTTCGGGTGGCCCGCGTTTTGCGATGTACTTTACCGTTACGCCTGTCGCGGAACGACGCTCAATTGCATGGACCTATGTAGCGATGGATTATGGAGATAGTTCTGATGAAGAGGTGAGAACGTTTGAGGATGCAATTACCTATCAAGACATTCCAATCGTGGAATCACAAAGACCTGAGCTTTTACCACTTGATTTACAAGCCGAACTACATCTTCGCTCTGATCGAACCGCTATTGCCTACCGCAAGTGGCTCAAAGAGTTGGGTCTGAGTTTTGGAACCGCTTGAGTAGAGCACGCCTTTGTGCTGGAACGACGGGAATCAACGTCATTGATTTCTTATGGCTACCGAAGCCACGGCAAGACCAACATCGTCTAGGCCATAGGCTTCTTTTGACATTTCTACTCTAAAACTTTTTCACGTGAATTGTTATTCAGTTCAACACGTCGCAGGAAGAAGTAAGCGATACCAGCGAACACAAAGCCAAGCTCGAAGCCAATATCCGTGCCGAGCCGTGCCGCGATAGGGCCAGTGAAGAGCAGTTGTGAAGCACCAAGATAGACGCCTACCAGACCAATTGCCATAGATACAATAGCAGCCCAACCGATAGGGAGTCGGCTACGCGTGTTCCAATCATCTACGTTGTAGCGTCCATGACGGAAGACAAAATGCTCTAATACAAGAATGACTGTCCAGGGAGCTAGCCAGTAGCTAATCAGCAACAGGAAGTTGTCGAGTGTGCCAGAGAAATTGGTCGAGCCGATCAGCGCGATAGCAATATAAATCACTGCACCAATCAGGGTCCAGACGTAACGCTTTACCCGCTGAAAGGTTTTTCCAAGTACCTGCATGCTTAATCCCAAACTATAATCGTTCGGAATATTATTAGCAATGATACTTAGTGCTAGCAACACGAGAATGAAGGAGCCGAAACCTCCAAGCGGACTGACAACGGCGGAAAGCAAACCACCAACATCACCAAATGAACCAAATGCAGTATTCCACGCTTTCACGCTACCCAATGCAGTGGTGAAGGCCACACCCAACGTTTCTAGCAACACGCAGGGAACAGCAATGCCCAGGAACGTGAGCCAGAAGACGCGACTAGGGGAGGTTTGTTCAGGCTGATTGACATTATAGTCAGCCGCGTAGGAACTCCATCCAGTAGCGAATCCATAAATAGCACCGCCAAAGGTGATAAAGGCAGCTACCTCAGCAGCACCAGCATTTTGTGTTGGTATAGCACTGAAGTGAGGAGCAGCTACGATGAGCAAGATAACGAATATGACTGCCATCGGAATCCATGCATAACGCTCATAACTATGAACATATCTATATCCATAGATACTGACGATGGTTGTGAGAATGGCAATCAGCAGGATACCGGCCCAAAGAGGAATGCCACCGTGACTCAACGCGACGAGCAATTGACCACCGACGATCACATTTACGGCGGACCAGCCAATACACGCGGCAATGTTAAACAGTGCCATGATAATGGCCCCGACCCAGCCAAATGAGAAACGCGAGATGGTCATCTGCCTCAAGCCCAACTTCGGACCTAAGGTGGAGAAAAACGCTGGTGGTAGTACACCAAGTACATTAAAAATGATGATGACGGCTACGCTATCCCAAAATCCAAGTTTGAAGACAGGGATGGCAAGCGTGCCAAGGGCGAACGTGGAGAGCACTAAGTTGGCGGAGAGCCACATGGTGAAGTTGTCGAAAATGCGGACGTGAGTACGGGTTGTTGGCGACACACGTTCGATACCATGCGTTTCAATGCCTTGCTCTTCGGGAATGGTTACAACATCGGTAGCCAATGCTTCATCCTCCTAAAAAAATGAATGAGCATTCCTCACAGGAGAGAGATATAAACTTCTCCTAAACTCCAGTAAGTGAATTATGGAAAGTATAACAGTTTCAGAAAATGATAGCAAATACGCTCTCTCTTCTGTTTAGACTGCAAGCGGTAATGGGTGAACTGCACACCCTCTACTCCCTTGCTCGAAAGCTTCAGGAGCTACTTTTCGTAAGATATTGTACGAGCCGTTCACGTCGGCATTGATATATCGCTTGTCCGATGCACAATACAGGCCACGCTTGACACGCTGTCCAGAGAAGATCGGCTCATTAATACATTCATCGTAAGTGGGAATGAAGTCCATATCAAGAAAGCTCGCCTTGCTGGTGTAACTTTCTTCGTTAAGAATGACTCGTATCCCCACTAACTTGCACTTATAAGTGAGCATATCAATGAAACGGGTATGAGGCACTTGCAAGAAGTTCTGATTAGTGCGCTTGCCCATGTTTACATCCTGTTTCCAGTTGACATTCTTGCCTATAACCAACGTACCTATCTGCTCATCTGTGAGTAGATCAACGATACGCCGTGAGGCAGTGTGCAAGTAGTGGTCAATCTTGCGTGTCCGCTTGTTGGTTATGCACTCCATACGATGTGTGTATTCATCAGACTTGGCCTTACTCTGTAACTCGGCTTTGTGCTTGTTATAGAACTGGTTGATACTCTTGACCGGACGCCCGTTGACGATTCTCGGAGTAAACCCGATTTTGTTTGAGGTTAGCGTGGCTAGATTGTTCAACCCAATATCTATAGCGGCATATAAAGATGAGTCTACAAGAGCTTGTGCGATGTCTTGCTCGTAGACGACTTCGACCACATAGTAGCCGTTACGTGGCACGATGCGAACTTGTTTGATATTGGTGTGTTGTGTATGAACTTCAATGCCTAACTGAGACGGTACAATTACACCTTTTCTGAGTCCCGTTCTACTAAGGGCTTGAATGTCATAGACAAGAATATTTCTTCCCTGCTGTTTATCTTTGTACTTGGGAAGTTTAGGATGTCCTAAGAACTTGGACGGGTCGAGGTAATATACCTCAACTGCCTTGAAATAGGCTTTCCAATTCTTGTCGAGAAGACGTAGCACATCATTACTTACCTTACGTGGCAAGGCACAATATGCCTCAGAGCACTTGACGATATGATAGACCTCTGCATAGCCTATGTACCGATGCTCATGAATGAAAGATTGACGCATATGGTAGTTGGCAAGATTGTACAAGTTCTTACTCGCAAAGGCGGCACGATCTATCGCCCCATAGCGCATATCGTTCCGGTCAATCATATGTTGCTCCACTAACTGCATCACTCTTCATCCTTTGCTTGAAGTACCTTTACAATGGTTTCCAGTTTGCGTTTGGCACGGTGTTGTCCATACATCTGAGCGCAAAAGCTGTATATTACTGAGATCAAATCAGCTAACAAATCCTCTTTGTCATTTTCTGCCTCATTGACCACTTCAATAGAGCGGCCTTGTGCTTCAAGCAGTACCTCAACATACTGGAAACCGAAACGAGTAGCGCGATCTTTCTGTTCGATCACAATACGTGTGATGCTAGTATCTTTCAACAGGTCAAGCCATTTAGGACGGGCATCATTCAAGCCCGAAGCAACTTCTTTGGCAACTTTTGCTATGTGATAGCCTCGCATCTCACAATATTTGGTGAGCCGTTCCGCTTGACGTTCGACATCTTCTTTTTGCTTAACGTTTGAGACACATGCATAGACCGCAATCCTTTCAGAATGAGGCGCTTGCTCATCAAGTAGCACAATCACGGTTCCTGATGGAGCTTGATAGCCTCGTATTGCACCTTGATGAAACCATCGAAGAGCAGTACTATAGCTAATCTCTTGTTGTTTAGCATATTCACTTAGTTTCATACGCCTATGATGGCGTATTTGCTATCATCTGTCAACGTTTGCTATCATTTTCAAGAAATGTTTAGAGCACAAGAAATACAAGCATTGTGTAGCTTTCTCCTTTCTTATCTGCTTTGCATATGAGAGCAGAAATGATAAATAAATCCTCTCACAACTTGCGTGTTTCCTTTAATGTTGATGTAAGTGCGTATGGTCATGGTCAGAATCGTGACTGTGCGGTTGCCCAACATAGGGAGCATGTGCATCGATCAGCGCGCGACGTTGCTCTTGTGGTGACTGTAGGTGCTGTTCGAGCCACGCGATAATCTCGTTTAGTCCCGTACCATCTTTGAGATTGGTAAAGATAAACGGAAGATGCCCACGTTGGTGCCGCGCATCTCGTTCCATCACCTCTAACGAGGCTCCCACGTATGGTGCAAGATCAATTTTGTTGATGACGAGTAGGTCAGAGCGCGTGATGCCTGGACCACCCTTACGTGGAATTTTGTCACCACCGGATACGTCGATGACATAAATAAATACGTCAACAAGCTCTGGACTGAAAGCCGCAGCTAAATTGTCGCCGCCGCTCTCGACAAAGATAAGTTCAAGTTGTGGCAAGCTCTCTTCTAGTTCAGCAATAGCCTCTAAATTCATCGAGGCATCCTCACGAATCGCGGCGTGTGGACAGCCACCAGTTTCGACGCCACGTACGCGCTCTTCTGGAAGCGTCCCCTGTCGTAGCAAGAATTCGGCATCCTCTTTCGTATAAATGTCGTTTGTTACCACAGCAAGATTGTATGTAGGCCATAACCGTTTGCTTAGACAATCTACCAGAGCTGTCTTGCCGCTTCCTACGGGGCCTGCAATGCCTACTCGAAATGCGCGTGTTCTTTGTTTTTCTATCATATCAATTCCTCTCTTAAATAGTTCACCAATGTTGCTTCGATAGTTGCATTAATACCTAATACTCGCAAAGAAACTTTATGGTAATGCTATTATGAGCCTTAGAGCGCAAGTGAAATTTGGTTTTGTTCTAAACTCTCCATACTTTTGGTCCCATGCTCCTGATTGAAGATCATCTGAGAGGACTTTTACCAGTTTGTCTTCAACTCCTTCAGGCAAAAATCCCCATGCCGATTGTGATAATCGCACCTCTTTTTCTAAGAAAGCCTCGGGGCGTCCATAATACGCCTCCTGAAAGCCATCAACACAATCAAATGGAACAGGAATAGGCTGAACATCACATGTTCCCCCAAGTGCTTTGGTGATGAAGTCTATGGTAGGATAACGTGATTTCTCTACTGCGATTAATTCTGGAAAGTAATGGGCATTCCAAAAATTATCTAAGGCATCCGGGTCAAATGTCATGACGACCACTTGCTCTTGTGTGACCCTGCGTAGTTCCCGTAAACCGTTCTTTATATCAGGCCAATGATGAACTGTCACTATCGCCATAGAAGCGTCAAAGGAGTGGTCATCAAATGGCAACGAATCTGCTGTTCCAATAATGGCAGGTACTTTTTGTGTTGCCTGGCGTTGAGAGCGCATAACACTTGAAGGCTCGACCGCTACGACATATCTATCTTCAGGTTCATATGAACCGGCTCCAGCCCCTACATTCAACACTGTTTTGGCAGAGCCTAAAGCAGCATACACATAGGCTGCTATTCTTGGGTCGGTTCGTCTATATCCAGAGTATTTCTGTCCATGTTTCTCATAGTTGAAAGCTGGATGCTTAATTTTCATAAGACGTTTGTAGCTCCTTCCTTTACAAGAAAGACTTGCACATCGCGCTAGTTAAAACAAAAAGTATCTCTGTGCCAGTGGCAATATGTCGGCGGGTTCACAGGTGAGTAGCTCACCGTCGGCGCGTACTTCATAGGTTTCGGGATCGACTTCGATGTTTGGCGTAGCATCGTTGTGAAGCATGTTAGCTTTGCCAATGGAGCGGCATTGCTCAACCGCGACTGCTGTTTTATGTAAACCAAGTTTTTCTGGCACCTCGGCTTCGAGGGCGACCTTTGAAACAAATATCAGGCTTGTGGCGGCCACGGCTCCACCAAAGGAGCCAAACATGGGACGATAGAGAACGGGTTGTGGAGTTGGAATCGATGCGTTCGCGTCTCCCATCGTGCTCCATGCAATGAGGCCACCTTTGACGATCATTTCAGGCTTAACACCAAAGAGTGCTGGTCGCCAAAGTACGATGTCCGCGAGTTTCCCTGGTTCAATCGAGCCAATATGCCGTGCCATGCCGTGAGTAATCGCGGGATTGATTGTGTATTTCGCAATGTACCGTTTCACTCTGAAATTATCGTTACGTTCAGTATCTTGAGCAAGTGCGCCGCGTTGTACCTTCATCTTATGTGCCGTTTGCCATGTGCGTATCACGACCTCGCCAACGCGTCCCATTGCCTGCGAGTCGCTAGAGATCATGCTGAAGACGCCGAGATCGTGCAGAATATCCTCGGCGGCGATTGTTTCGGGACGGATACGGCTCTCGGCGAAGGCGACATCCTCCGGCACTTGTGGGTTGAGGTGGTGGCACACCATAAGCATATCTAAGTGTTCCGCTAACGTGTTGCGCGTATATGGTCTTGTAGGATTCGTAGAGGATGGCAGAACGTTGGCCTGCGATGCAATGCGAATGATGTCCGGTGCGTGACCACCACCGGCACCCTCTGTATGATAGGTGTGAATAGCGCGTCCAGCGATAGCGGCTATCGTATCCTCGACAAAGCCTGCCTCGTTGATGGTGTCGGTATGAATAGCGGTCTGTACGTCATACTGGTCACTCACTTTAAGACAGGTATCAATGGCTGCGGGTGTCGTTCCCCAATCTTCGTGGAGTTTTAGACCACAGGCACCCGCGGCAAGCTGTTCTACAAGTGGTGCTTCAGTAGATGCGTTGCCTTTGCCCAGAAAGCCAAAGTTGATAGGCCAATGTTCACTTGATTGAAGCATGCGAGCGAGATTCCACGCACCAGGAGTACACGTTGTTGCGTTTGTACCTGTCGCTGGCCCCGTTCCGCCCCCTATCATCGTCGTGATGCCGCTAGAGATTGCTTCATAAATCTGTTGTGGCGAAATAAAATGAATATGACTATCGACCCCACCCGCTGTTACCAGCAAGTTTTCGCCCGCAATCACCTCGGTTGACGCTCCAACAATAAGTTCTGGATCGACGCCATTCATGATGTCCGGGTTGCCTGCCTTCCCAACCTTCACGATACGCCCATTCTTGATGCCGATATCGCCTTTGACAATACCCCAGTGGTCAATGATGAGGGCGTTGGTGATAACGAGATCGAGTGCTCCATTCGTTCCTTCACGTGTGGCACGACTGCTCTGCCCCATTCCGTCACGAATAACCTTACCACCACCAAAGGTGATTTCGTCACCATAGGTGGTAAAATCCCGCTCCACCTCTATAATCAAATCAGTATCCGCCAAACGTACTCTATCTCCAACGGTTGGGCCATAAAGATCAGCATAGGTGCTACGTGCTATTCTTAAACTCAACTCTATTGCTCCTTCTGGTTATAGTACTCCGTTGACAAGTCCGTGATGACCATAGACTCTGCGTGCTCCACCAAATGCGACGAGGCTCACTTCCTTTTCATCTCCTGGCTCAAAGCGGATGGCGGTTCCAGCAGGAATGTTCAGACGCATACCATATGCTGCTTGTCTATCAAAATCGAGAATACGATTCACCTCGAAAAAGTGAAAGTGACTTCCAATCTGAATGGGCCTGTCCCCTGTATGCCGAACAAGTACTGTCGCTGTCGTGCGACCAACATTTGCCTCGATCTCTCCTGCCTCGTCGTTCAACAAATATTCCCCTGGTTTCATGCGTTTCTCCCAACTGCTCTTCTTTCAAAACGAAATTATTACTATTGAATAGGATCATGGACTGTTACCAGTTTTGTGCCATCGGGAAATGTTGCTTCGACCTGTACTTCGGAGAGCATTTCTGCTATCCCCTCCATCACATCTGCACGCTTGAGAATTGTAGTGCCGTAGATCATGATGTCTGAAACACTCTTTCCATCGCGTGCCGCTTCTAAAATCTCGGCGGATAGAATTGCGACCGCCTCTGGATAATTGAGCTTGAGGCCACGCGCCTGTCGTTTGCGAGCTAATTCTGAGGCGACGAAAAGAAGAAGTTTGTCCTGTTCATGTGGAGTAAGATACAAAATGAATCCTCCTGCTTCTGTTTGTGTTCTTGTGGTAGGGGACTGATTATGCCGTTTAACAAAATAAACCAGATGCTGTAGGGGCGCAATTGATTACGGCCTACAGCAACGTCGGGTGTAGGCCGCAATCAATTGCGCCCCTACAACCGACGTATCTGCATTCATTTGTCAAAGGGCATTATCGCGTCTTCCTGAACAGTTGAGATGCCAACAGGGCGCGATACATCGGTCCCTACCCAGCGTTCAATAGATTTTACGCGGAAGTGTGGCCTCTCGTCCATAGAGTGCCAATTTTGCCGCTTTCCAGAAAGCAGGTAGCCCCGTTGCTATTGCCCTTCCCTCTTTGCTCACTGCGCGCACAACCAACCCATGTGCAACTAATGTGCTCACGCCCCAACTGACCTTGTGGGGACATGATAGCTGCTGGGCTACCTCGCCCAGTTGCCTTTCTAAACTCTGCCAGATCTTCGCGTCAAAGCCAACTTTACAGATATAAAAGCTACAGAAGTAGCGATAAGGGCCAAGACGTGTTAACGAAGAGAGCGAACGTAGTGCTGGCTCTAGCTTGAAATGCTCTATAGCGATTGGCTTCCCTTGTGCGGTTATCTTTACGCTCATCTCAAGTACATCATACTCAAAACATTCGCCTTTCGCTAGTCGCCCCGGCGCGACTGTTTCCCACCAGAAAAGACCAGCATTTTGTGCTAGCTCTATGGATGTGTGCTGCTGATAGCGCGATCCGGCAAAAGGGATTAGTTGATCAGGAAGATACTCCAGCAGACCATCCGCTTCTATTGAGAGGATATTTGTTTGAACTGCGGAAGCTCTATCCGCCTGACTACGATAGAGACGCGTCGCGCTGGTGGATGTAAGTTGGGCATATGCGCTATGCCCAACATTGACCGCAAGGCTCAACCTATCGCCACCAAGCACACCGCCGGAAATATTGTGTAGGTGTACAAGTGCTCCGCCATCGTCAATAGGAAACGCGCGTATAACTTTCAACGGCGGCTTTTGTGTGCGGACGAGAAGCCTTGTTTGTTGTTCTTTCTCGTCTCGGACAAAGGAAATATCAAGTTTGCCTTCGACGCCCTGTTTTGCTATATCTTGAATAAAAGGTATCCTACTTTCTTCAACTGATGAAAAGGCGAGTCGTGAGATTCGGATGGCGCATACTCCCGATATCAAGCAGCGAGGTAAACAGAGTAATTTCATCACTGTTCACTGCAACACTTGTACTCTGTTCCGCAATGGCTAATAGTGTTGGCTTGAGTTGCCAAAGAATACGGCTGGCCTGACTTTGACCAAGTGGCATAAGGCGTTGGCAAGCCGAGACAAGTCCGGCGAGTGATTGTTGAAGATAGGCGAGCACTACTGCTGTCTCCTCCATCTCAAAAGCACCTCCTACAAGGCCAAAAGCGGGACCGTAATGAATACCTTCTCCTTCCAATTTGCTTATCTGGAGTGCATAAGAGACTCTTGGCAACTCTTCGAGGTTTTGTACCAGTTGCAGAAACCGTCTTCCCAGGGTCGTGCTAGCAACTCTGCTCTCACGCGATGTTTTGAATGCGCTCAATCGTTGGTTCAAACTGGTCCAACCTTTGGCAAACATATCCTGCTCCAGCAAAGAGGCTAAACGATAGGCCGTGCGACAAGCAGCACTTTCAAGTGTACCTACCTCCTCAAAATAATCTGTCAGAAACGCTTCCAGCCGTTCAACCGTGAGATAGCCTTCCACAACCAACGTTTCTAGCCCAAAGGAATGCGCGGTAGAGCCAATGGGAAGCGCGCTATCGGCTATCTGCATAAGTTGTAAAAGACGGAGATAGCTATCGGGCAAAAGAACCTCCTTTTCGGTTATAAGCGCATGTCTTTTCGCTTCAAGAAATAACCACATATAATGCCGAAGACGATAATCATTATGACTAATGCTAACTACATCAGGAGCAGGTACTGTGTTGCTTGCGTGTGGCTATAGGTAGAGAAAAGCGTGCTATGAGAGGTAGGGGTAGTCCCGAAAAGCTGATCGCCATTCAGTTTGTCGCTGTGTATACCAGCAGATGAGTCTAGTGCTGCCATCGTCCAACGTATTGGGAAGATCATAGCATGATCTGTACCTTGGAAAATCTTGTGGTAGTCGTAATTTTGCAGCGTAGTACAGAGCGCGTTCTACTGTTAAGTCACGGTGAATGATATCATCCTGTGGAACATTGCCAAGCTGGGCATTAAAGGCCGCAAGATTGTGATGATAGTCCTGTCCATTGTAGAAGACAGAACCTTGTTGAGCAGGACGGAGACCACTCAGAGCGTCCAGTAGCGTTGTCTTACCAGCCCCGGAACCACCAACGAGTGCTACAAATGAGCGTGGTGGAATACTCAGCGAAATATCGTTCAGCAAAACTGTCTGCGCATTGCCAACTTTTGTAAGATTGAGCGCATCAATACGGATACCTTCGCTCTCATCATATTGTGTTAGTTCTGTCGTAGTGTAGATAAACCTGAACGGTCCAATGCGAATTTCATCGCTCCACGCAGCGTCATTGTACATGAGGCGCGCATGGAATCTTGAGACATTCTGGTCTGAAATAGTGATGTCATTACTTCTATCGCGCCCAAGTGTGGTGATCAGATTGGTAATGGGGAAGACGCGACCAGTCAATGGGCTAGAGAGAAGTGTGAGCAAGGCCAGCACTCGCGGTTTATGCTCTGAGTTCACAGCTTAGACTCTTTCTCACCTAAAACTCACTAAATATTTGAGCGAGGGTTATAGGTGCACTGAAACGTTGATAAAGCTTCTTATTGATAGCCAGGGCCAACAGTGAAATAACCGGAGAGCGCAAGGCAGGTGCTCGTTGAGCTGTTGCAATAGTTTCCATGTAAGTAGTTGCCATCCGATTGCTTTTGCACCTTCCCAACATAGAGAAGCGGTTTCTGACCCGCGGGTTGTTGAATGGAAAAAGAAAAATTTCCCTGCATATCTACCGTTCCAGTCACAAGATCATAGACGCCTTGCGTAGGAGACGTGTACGTGACCGAGCCAGTCAACGCGCCACTTCCTTTGCTCTGGACAAGATACACAGTAATATAGGTTGTTTGTTGCGTCGTTGAATTAGCCATTGATCCCTTATAGGTTCCAGGGATGTACATGCCATTTTGTGGTGTGGGGGTCGGCGTGACACCATTAGTCGGAGTAGCTGTTGGTCGTTGTTGAGTACTCGCTGCTGTTTGAGTAGCACCTGCGTGCTGATTGATAACATTCACGCCGAGTTGACTATTGCTGGATCGGGAAACGTTGAAATAAAATATGCCACTGCCAACGAGGAGGAGTACCACCAAAAGCCCAATAATACTAGCGGTCCCGAAGCGAAAAGGTGACGACCTTCTGGGTATGGTAGATTGTCGCTCTGCTGTCTGTAAAGAGGATGCGGCAGCCATCGTTGGAAGATCGTGCCCAGATACTGGCTCGAAAAGTTGTGGCGTAATAGGTTGTTGTTGCGTTGCCTGTATCGCTTCATCTAAATGAGGAGTTTCATAAGGAGCCACGACGGTTACGCTCAGAAGCAGGGGACCTGACTGGTCAGCAGACTCAGTAGAAGTAGGCACACGGATAATCTGTCCATCATGAGTTCCCGCAGGTATTGGAACATTGACCTTCCCGCCCCCTGGAAGAGTAATCATGCGACTGATACCAGAGTCCGCTTCTTCCTTGCTAATAGCTACAGTCGTGTATGTCTCGATGCCTGCTTCCTGCGGCTCATGATTGATTTCAGGAGATGATGTCTGCACTGCGTCTTGTAGCGCACTTGCGAAGGCCGCGATAGATGGGAATCGATCTTCCGGTTTCTTCGCTAGAGCACGTACGAGTACTGGCGTAACCGCGGTTGGAAGACTGGAGTTAAAAGCCGTGGGTGCTGGCGGTTGAACCGAGAAGTGCTGATACATCAACTGTTCCATACTTCCCACAAAAGGAGCACGTCCAGTGAGCAATTCATAGGCCATAACGGCGAGTGCGTATTGATCGGTAGCTGGAACGGGGCTACTTGTCCACTGTTCGGGAGCCATCGCGGTAGGTGTGCCACGAATGGTGCGACTTGTGTTCGCTACGGTGGTAGAACTGCGGGCGATGCCAAAGTCTGCAAGAAGCAAAGTGGGACGGTTCGGGTTCTTTTTATTTCCGCGAATGAGGAAATTAGATGGTTTCACATCAAGGTGAATAACGTCATGGTCGTGTCCATATTGGAGACCCTCGGCTGCTTGCTCAATCAAGTAGGCACTGTCTTGTGGTGAAAGTGGATGATCAGTTGTGTGTTGTCGCAGCCAACCAGCGAGCGAGCCATCAGCGCAATAAGGCATAACCATGTAGCTAATCGTTGTGCCTTCACTGATTTCCTCGCCGAAATCATAGAGGGGTAAGATGTTTGGATGTTCAAGCGCAGCAATAGCTTTTGCTTCACGTTGAAAGAGCCTTGCTGCATTCGCGGCTGTATTGCTATCGAGAGAGGAAGCATTCTCAGATCGAATAACCTTAATTGCAACCTGTCGAGTCACGCGCTCATCTTGCATGAGGTATACTTCGCCCATACCTCCGCTACCAAGTACGCGCAAATAGTGGTAGCGACCATTTTGTAGTTCTTTTAATGCCATAATTTGCCTCATGGTACAAAAATAAAAAGAAGGTATGTATTGCATCTCCTGTGTAGATAAATATAGTAACAATATACAACATCAATAGCTGTGATGCAAAAATTGTAATAGTGGTATGCAGTTAGCTATCAACGCCTTTAAGCATGTTACACGAAAGTGTTACCGCAATATACCCTTAGTGAGTGATGTATCAACAGATTATGTTGTTTATACTTTCATTTGTACGTATAACGTGGAAGACATTCAGAAGCCAACTTTTGCTCCAAATTAGCAAGTAAGGTCTTGACACTGAGCACTATCAGCAGCTTCTGTTTTGTCTATGTAAATGAATGTAGGAACTGCTAAACTATTAGAGGGAGAAGGAAGGATAAACCTATGACCCAAAATACTGTTATTGAACGCGCTCAGCCACTACAAACTCTAGCGACAGAAACTGCCTCTCAACAAGAGAACCTGCTCACTGTTACTGAAGTTGCTCGTCGTTTGCGTGTGGACTCAACCACAGTACGTCGATGGATTACAAATGGAGTATTAGAAGCAGTAATTTTGCCTCATCAAGGCAAGCGTCTTAGTTATCGTGTGCGCCAGCAAACACTCGATCAACTCTTTATGTCGCCTACGCCTCCTGTAACGCAACCAAGCAGTACAAACAAATAATTTTTGCTCAACAACATATGGTCACAAAAAAGTGAAGTGTTTGTGACCATATGTTGTGTATCTTTCCAGGACAAGAGAGACCCACAGATCTCTCGTCTGTAGTTAGAGAGCGTCTCCTAAACACCTTGCAGGCCCTACTCTCCTCTGGATGTAGGATAGGAAATGTATGTATGTTTCTTATAGCCTTTGTCCTTGTTCGCCTCCTTTAATGCATGTGCGAATTCCTGTATATGAGGATAGCGTTGTGTAGGGTCTTTGGCGAGAGCTTTAAGAATGACACGCTCGACTTTAGGAGAAAGTAGTGAATTGACTGCACGTAAAGGAGGAGGTGTCTCATTTAGATGCTGGACGCATATTTGGAGAGTTGTGCCGTGAAACGGATAGTGACCTGAGAGCCATTGATACACCATCATTGAAAGCGCATATTGGTCACTTGCTCGCTGCGGTTTGCCTTGAATTTGTTCGGGCGACAAATACTTGACGGTTCCTTGTAACTTGTCATATATGGTCGTCTTTGCACTCGCCACGGTGGTCGCAATCCCGAAGTCGCCAAGCAAGACTTTGTTTTGTGATTCCAGCAGGAAGTTGTCAGGTTTAACATCGCAGTGAATAACCTCCTGGTTATGTATATATTGTAGTGCACTCGCCGCTTGTAATACGAATGGTAAAATCGTTGAAAGCGGCAGTGGTACATTCTGTGGCAATGCATGTTTGAGTGTTCCCCTGGATGCATGTTCCATCACCATGAAGGGAGTTCCATTTTTCCACCCGAAGTCGAGTACGTGTACGATGTGTTGATGCCGGAGGTGTGCATGAAGTTGTGCTTCAAACAGAAAGTGTTTAATCTCGTCAGAGCTTGCAAGTGAGAGACTCAGCAGCTTGACCGCAACGCGTGTCTTGAGATACATATGTTCTGCGAGATACACATGTGCATTTCCACCGTGTCCAATTTGGCGTAAAATCAAGTAGTTGCCAAACTCGCCTATTGGTTGTTCTATAGATGCAGACGTGTTCATATCTGTTAACGTCATAACGTGAAGCTCCCTATAGGTTTATCTAAAGAAGGAAGAAGCGTGTATTTGCTCTGTTATTCGTCAATGTGGTGTTTATACTCTAAAAGTATACTGTGAAGCGTTTTTAGTTCACATCACTAAAAGGTGTGATTCTGTTGATAGAAGCGCAAGCTCACTCAAAAGGAGTAGACAGGAGTCACCTGTATATGTGCTGTATGGTGACACGTTTTTGTTTTATACTCTTTAGAAGTATGTAGTCTGAAAGATGGTATGGTAGTAACACATCGTAACGTTTTAAAAGGAGGGCAGTCTAGTATGACAATTCGTGTTTTAATCGTGGACGATCACCCTGTTGTTCGCCAAGGACTGCGCCTACTTCTGAGTAATGATGTAGATATAGATATAATAGATGAGGCATCAAATGGTGCCGAGGGCGTAGAGAAGGCGCGTCTTCTGCGACCAGATGTTGTCTTGATGGACCTGCTTATTCCTGAACTAGATGGTATAGCCGCTACAGCGATCATACGGCAAGAACTACCTGAGACCGAGGTGGTTATTCTCACTAGTGTGCTCGAACGTATTTCAGTCACAAGAGCCATCCAGGTCGGTGCTATTGGCTATTTGCTCAAAGATGTGCAGGTACAAGAACTCGTGAATGCTATTAAAGCAGCAGCAGCGCATCAACTCCATCTTTCCAGTCAGGCTTCTGCCTATCTTATGCAAGGGATGCGTGCACCTGAACGCTTTGAGGCGTTAACCGAGCGTGAACTTGAGGTCTTGCAACTCCTTGCTCAGGGGCACTCCAATAAAACCATCTCCCGCACTCTCAGCATCGCTGAAGATACTGCAAAAACGCATATTCGTCACATCATGGCAAAGTTGAATGTACAGAGCCGCACTCAAGCAATTCTCACCGCTATGCGCCTCGGACTTGTTACCCAAAAAATATAACTAGTGGAAATACGCTATGCGATGCTCATGTTCCATAGACACAGGTGTCACTCAAAAGAGTGAAAATAGTGTGTTTACGCGATGTATTCTTCAGAATAAAAGGGTACATTTACATATGGGAAGGCATTGTAGCGAGTAACATGTAGAGCGTTCACGAAAGGCAAGAATGCTAGAAAATCGTCAATGGATGTGTAGGGATACAATTGATATGTTCGTGTAGAGATACACTGACATTTTCAACACGTCAGGGGGATACACATTAGTGAATACGCTTACGAATTTTCCCGTCATATGGAAGAACAAAAATTACTTCGAGAAACTTGAGCAGAAGGACTTGCATCAGAAAGAGGAACTTGTATTCGCGGTCAGTCAAGAGCGGCAACGCTTGGCCCGCGAACTGCATGACTCGGTGCTTCAGGTATTATATGGTATCAACATGATTGCTCATCAGAATGAGACGAACCAATCTCTGCACAATATATCTGTGGACGATGCGCTGCAAGCTGCTGCGCCAATGGCTCATGTGAGTTTGCTTACTGAGACAGGCATCAATGAAGTGCGTGCATTGATGTATGAACTGCGTCCCGACCTACTAGAGACCGAAGGATTGGTAACTGCTCTTGGGAAACGGGTAGCACTTCTGCGCGAGTGTTATACGCTGAATGTTGAAGCTTTTCTATTTGGTGAGCCTGATCTTTCGATAGAGCGGAAACATGCTCTCTACTGTATCGCACAGGAAGCATTCCACAACATCGTCAAGCATGCTCGTGCGAGTACAGTTACGCTCTGGCTGATGCAAGAAGAACAATCGTTGGTTTTGATTGTGCGTGACGATGGTAAAGGCTTTGAGCCAAAGAACTTATTTCCTGGACATTTCGGACTCCAATCTATGCATGAACGCGTTGCCCTACTTAATGGAACTCTTTCGATTATGAGTGTTCAGGGGCAAGGAACATCCCTCTGTGTTCGACTTCCAAAATACAACTGAACACGCTAGCGTACCATTTGGAGTGTGATCTCAACATTTGAAAGAGGATAGCCATTCGTGATGACCTGATGCACGCTTGTTGTCGTGAACCATAGCTTTCCTTCCTGCCCAGTGATGCGAACCTGAATTGCATAGCGATGAGTGGAAATAATATCTTTGGGATTATAGGCCACGACGAACGGAATTGGCACCTGCTGTTCAAGTGTTGTGATCTGCTCTCCAAGAACAACTGACGCGACATCCTGTTTAGAAATATCCGCAAGTTGAACCTGGACTTTCATTGTTCCCTGAGGCAAGGCAATATGCTGAGGATAGGTAATCGTGCCCGTAACAGTTGCTGAATCTTGCTCTTTACTTGTATGTTCCTCATCTAGTAGCAGTATGCCAAGCAGGATTGCCAGAAGAGTAACGTTCATAAGCTATTTCAACTTTCTGGTTTTAAGTTTGTTATACTCGCCAGTATAACAAGAAATCGTGTACTATGCACCGCCAAAAAAGGTGAAAGAAAATATTGCGTGAAGTGTAAGTGTATACCACCTTCTACTGAAAGAATGTCTCTCGAAAGGAGGAGACCAAGATAGCCTGTTTGTGCGATGTTGCAAAGTCCCTTGCCTCTTATACTTAAAGAGGGCACAAATTGAAAAAATGTGATATTGAGAAAAGTAATCGGAAAGAGGAAGACTCATGAGCAATGATTCTCAGAATACGAATGAAAAAGGTATGTTGGATAGTGCGCGCAACGTGGCAGAGCAGAAAGTAAATCAGGCTATCGATCAGTTCGCTGGCAAAATTCCAGGTGGCGAACAGTATAAGCAGCAAGCGAAAGATGCTGCTGAAGGTGTTCTGCTCAACTTGGAGAAAGAAGGCGAGAATCGCATTAATGGGATGGGAGGTCCACAAGGTATCTTTAACAAAATTCTTAGCTTCTTCCGCAAGAAATAGTGTTCTTTTTGTTTGTTGCATAAGAAAAGCACGAGTGTGTAACTCTAGGAACACTACTGGGTCTGTACAAGTGATAGGTACAGACCCATTATGCATGCTTTTTGTAGATTTGCTCATTTGTAGTTTTTTAGTATGTATATCACAATAAAAAATGGTATTATTGTGATGCACATATATTTTTTCTGTGTATTTTGTAGCATGTTAGCTTAAAGTAGTAGTTATCAGTATGGAGAAAGGATGCCTCTATGAAAATGAGTATTCGCATTGTAGCAATACTCGCAGTTTCAGTGGTACTCTTGTCAGTGCTTTTCTTCACTACATCTGTTGCACGCGCGGGCAGCAAAAGTACGAAGGCACAGGGAAATGTTGGGGTTGTGGCGGACATTGTGCAGCAAAAATTGAAAGTGAATATTACTGGTCTAGTTCCAAATACGGTGCATGCACTGACCCTCGATCAGGGACGATGTGGAGGACAAACATTATGGTCAAAACGCTCTGTTGTCTCTGACGGAAAAGGTCGTATCATCCAAACCTACCTCTTACCCCAAAGCCTCGTTCTTCCGAAGATAGCACTCTGGGTAAATGTTCGTCAAAAGGATGCGACCAACGGCGTCACTCTTATTTGTCGTGCGGCTACTATCACAACCGTCATTATTGCCACGCCGACACCAACGCCAACTCCAGATGTCTCGTTACCCGATACGGGCGTCAATCCTCAGAATGGTGGAGATTCTTACAACAACTATACCTATCCGTTGAAGCATTAGTGACACATTATGGAGCAAGGGTAGCGG
>CAZZVE010000009.1:0-551 GCA_964657325.1 uncultured Ktedonobacterales bacterium | reverse complement strand
CCCGCTACCCTTGCTCCATAATGTGTCTCGAAAAAAGTCATATACTAAAGAAAAACCTTGCAAGGGGAAATATTTTATGATACGACGCATTCTTGCTAGCAGTCGCTATTTAGTCATTATCGCTGTCCTTGGTTCCTTTCTCGCCGCCATCGCCTTGATTTTCTATGGTGGGCTAACCACTGTAAATATTTTAATTGAGGTGTTCACTCATGCGACGTTTACCATAATGGGGGCAAAGCATCTCGCGGTGGAGTGTATCGAGGTAATCGATCTATTTTTGCTTGCAACCGTGTTATATATTGTTGCGTTAGGATTGTATGAACTGTTCATCGACGAAAATCTTCCCGTTCTACCATGGCTTGTTATCAATGACCTGGACGATCTCAAAGCAAAACTTACTGGTGTGATTACCGTGTCACTAGCTGTGACGTTTCTTGCTTATGTAGTGGAGTGGGATGGAAACACCAACATTCTGGCGTTAGGAGTTTCAGTTGGCGTTGTGCTATTCTCACTAAGTCTTTTGCTTTCTCGCACAACGAAAGGTCACTAAG
>CAZZVE010000008.1:69420-72528 GCA_964657325.1 uncultured Ktedonobacterales bacterium | reverse complement strand
CGACGGTATACTGCGTCAAAAGGGAAGCTTACACTGATGCTTGTAAGTTCAACCATATCGCCACTTTGATAGTGATAGGGTCGCCAGTTACTCTCACGCCGATAGACAATGATCTCCTTGATTTCACTGCCAATGAGCACATACTCCGCAAGCGAGGGCAATATCTTATAAGCTGCTAGTTTCGTACCCCTATCACGCTTCTCAGTCGCGGGAGAGAGGACCTCAAGAATCACAGTTGGCACCATTCCCTGAGAAGTAGTTTCCTCACCACAAGCAACTGTAAGATCGGGGAAAAGATAATTTCCTCCCTGTGGAAGTTTCAAACGCCGATCACTAGAATAGACCAGACACGGAGCATCTTCCAATTGGTTACTCAGAAGTGTCCCTAAGCGAACGCAAAGAGCTGCGTGGGCATCTGAACTACCTGCCATATCGAGAATAGCCGCATCAGCCTCTTGCAGACTCGAAGGTGGGCGTAGCATCGTAACCATGCTGTTCAGACGTTCGTACTTGCCGTCCGTCGTCTCTTCCAAAGCGAGATATTGCTCCTCAGTCATGTAGATGCCATCACTCACCTGGAATCGATCAGCTACCATGATCTCTACTCCTTGCTCACTTACTAATTAACGAATTAACTCCTCTTGACTTACTATACCATACTCTCGTATTTGGATAACCACGCTACAACATACCCAACGATCTCTTCGCCATCGCTGCACCACTCCTAGGAAATTGTGGAGGACAGAGTTTCTCCTGTTCCCACACAAGAAGGCGTCTTCCATCATCGAGTCCCGACAGGGTTACGGGAACGTCCGCTTTTAACGTTGCACCTACTTGTCTCGCGGCACGTTTCCCTTGAGCTAGCTCTTCCACTAGTTCGCCTTTTTTGGGTAGGAGAATTGCTCCACCAACACGACAATAGGGTGCAGAATATTCCAGGAGAGCAGGCAATGAGGCAACAGCACGAGCGGTCACAGCATCAAAAGATGCTCGATATTCAGTGTTTTGAGCTAATTCTTCTGCACGTATATGAATGGTCACGATACCATCGAGATGTAAGAGGTCTATGATGTGCTTCTGAAAGGTTACTTTTTTGCCTGTTGCTTCTAATGAGGTAATGTGCCACTGTGGGCGCACTATTTTGAGGACGAGTCCAGGGAAGCCAGCACCCGAACCAATGTCAAGTAGCTTCGCTTCTGGTAAATCATAGACAGAGAGCAGAGATAAGGAGTCGAGGAAGTGCTTGATGAGCACTTCCTCTGGGTCTTTGATCGCGGTCAGGTTGACGCGCGTGTTCCAATCGAGCAACTCCTGGCGATAGCGCAGAAGTTGCTCTTGTTGTTGAGTGCTTAGTGAAAGATGCAACTGGTGCAATCCTTCAAGAAACACGCTAGAAAAAGTGTCTACATTGTCCGACATCTACGAGACGATTTTCTTCTTGCTATTCAAGTAGTCTACCAACAAGTACTCGCCGAGGTTGTCTTTGTCCGCATAGAACATGCGACCCTTGTTAATCTCAGTGAGTTGATCGACGAAGGCAACCATCCAATCGTCATCATAGAGCATGAAGGTGTTGATGGTGATGCCTTCGCGTGTGCAACGCTGAACTTCTAAAAGTGTTTGTTGCTCCGCGTAAGGGCTAGGATACTGGAATTGCCATTCGCCATCTTCATACCACATGGTTGGGCCACCATCAGTAATCATGATGATCTGTTTGTTCACACCACGAGAACGTGCTAACAATTTTCGTGACAACATCAGGCCATGCGCCATATTGGTACCACGATCATTATCAGCCATGCTCAACTCGATCAATTCGTTTGGCTTGTATTCACGTCCCATGCGCGAGAAACCAACTACGTACAGGTTGTCACGTGGGAATTGTGAGCGGATCAGGCTTTCCAGCGCAACCGCGACCTTTTTCGCCGCTGGTTGACAACCGTTATAAACCATACTCAGGCTCATATCGATCATCAGCACCGTAGACGATTGCGTAGTAAATTCAGTACGATAGACTTCAAAGTCCTCCTGTGAAAGTTGCACAGGTGTACCTGTACCATTTCTATGTACCGAGTTCATCAACGTCTGTTTGAGGTCAAGCAGGAAGGCATCACCGAATTGGTATTGTTTGCTGTCGTCGGTACGTTCGCCGCCGACACCGCGGAAGGGGCTGACGTGACGCCCAAAGCCATCACGTTTCATCTTGTTAAAGATGTCCTGCAATGCCTTTTGCCCAATTTTGCGCATGCCACGAGCGGTCAACTCCCAGCGATTGCCTTTTTTCTGAATGTAGCCCGCTTCCTCAAGCGTCTTCATGAGTTCTTTCAGTTGCTCAACCGATTGATACTCTTCGTCGCCAAGAAGTTCTTTGACCTTATCACTATCAATGGCTTCGATGTTGTCCAAACGTCGCGCCTCTTGAAGTTGGTCCTCCAAGCCTTCCATCTGTTGCAATCGCCCCATCATACGCATAGCTTCGTTGAGGGGAAGCGACTCTTTGCCACGGAAGGGGAAGCGCGTCCGTGCTTGCTCAGATGGTGCCATCGCCTCAAGATTCTGCGCTAACTCCATCATATCGACACGGATACGATCATCACCCATCATCTGCTCCATGAGTCCCTGCAACTCCTGACGCTGATCTGGTGATAGGTTCTCCATGATGCCTTGCATAGCTGCCGCTTGCTGCTGCATCTGCTCGATTAGATCATCGAGAGAGTTGACACCAGGAAAGTACTCACCATGTTTTTGCATGAACGAGTCAAAATCTGGCTCTTTTCCCTCTTGTCGCTCTTTGAGCATCTTGTTCAAATCGCGGATCATCTCGCGCAGTTTTGCCACATCTTCAGGCGTCATGCTTTGCAGTGATTGCTGCATGCCCTGGAAGAACTGTTGCATCATCTGCTGTTGCAGACTCTCCATCAGTTCATTGAATTTGTCGCGTGCCTCATCGTCCATGAAGTCGTATTCAGAAAGTCCCTTGATCTGTCCAGGAATATCTTGTGGCAGATTGTCGAGTGCCTCCTGCTTACGCTTAGCGATCATTTCAAGCATGCGTTTCATCTGCTCAGGACTAAGTGCATCACCGCCTTGCCCTGACTGACCAGACTG
>CAZZVE010000008.1:0-69320 GCA_964657325.1 uncultured Ktedonobacterales bacterium | reverse complement strand
GTTTCATCTGCTCAGGACTAAGTGCATCACCGCCTTGCCCTGACTGACCAGACTGGCCTTCTTGCTCTTGCTGTCCCTGTTGACCTTGCTGAGACTGGTCTCCAGGTTGGCCTTGCTGTCCTTGTTGTCCCTGTTGACCTTGCTGAGACTGACCATCTTGAGGCTGCTGGCCTTGTTGACCGTCTTGTCCTTGCTGGCCCTGTTGACCGTCCTGAGGTTGATTCTGTTGCGAATCGAGGCGACGTTGAATGCCCTCACGCTCTAGTTGCTTGATTTCCTCAAGCTTCTCGCGTAGATCATCCATGACGCCAGAGGCCATGTTGTAACGATTGAGTTGCTCGTTGCGTGCGTTACGCATACGCTCCATCATTTCACGTAGCCCCATTGATTTGCGACCATCCTGGCCCTTAATGCCCTCCTGCATCAAACGACGCATCGCCTGCTGCAGGTTGCCATTCTCCATGTAGTCGTCGGAAAGAGCATTCAGAATATCGTCGGCATCAATGCCTTCGATACGCTGCGTACCATCCCAACGCGAATACCCATAGCGGTTCTTCCGAAAGCGTTCAAACATGTCGCGGACCCCTTATCGGCGATAGCGTGTTTTGCCGCCGACTGCATCCTTATTGAGACGCCGATTTAAGTGTAGTCCTTCGAGGATAAACTCGATGGACGACGCAATACTGGATGGGCTACCACGTCCGTTCAACTTGTCGATAGCTTTGCTCAAACCGCCAACTTTAGAAAGCTGGTTGACGTATTCCATAGAAGGCATGTCGTCGCCAACATGCACACTCAGCCCGCGCTCGAACCCAGCTACAAGCTGGTCGAACTCGCGCTGCTCGAAGTACTGACCAAAGACGCTGAGAACGGCAGCATTGATCAATTTTTGTACAATGCGCTCTTCCTTCACGTCACCGACGGTATCAAGCTCGATTTTACCAGAGGTCGAAGCGATGATGGCGGAAAGGTCGCTCACACGAGGCGAGATGTTACGCTCTTTGAGACGTAAAGCGCGCTTGCTAGCATTACTCAACACATTCTCATAATTCGAGACACTGACACGCACGCTAACACCGGAACGCTGACTGATGTCATTGCTGGCGCGTGCAAGATGTGTAATCTCAGCAATCGTCTCTTTCATAAACTGTGGAAACACGATGTCCATGCCCTCAGTCGTGAAGTGATTGCTTTCGGCCTCCATGATCTGGATTTCGTGCTCAATGGTAAGCGGATAGTGCGTGCGAATTTCAGAACCGATACGGTCCTTCAACGGCGTAATGATACGTCCACGGTTAGTATAGTCCTCCGGGTTGGCACTGGCGACGACATATACGTCGAGTGGCAAGCGGATTTTATAACCACGAATCTGCACATCGCGCTCTTCCATAATGTTTAACAAACCAACCTGAATACGCTCGGACAGGTCAGGTAATTCGTTAATACAGAAGATGCCACGATGAGTACGTGGAATCATGCCGTAGTGAATGGTGAGTTCGTCGGACAAGTAACGGCCTTCCGCGACACGCACCGGATCAACCTCACCCACGAGGTCGGAAATGGTAATGTCTGGCGTTGCGAGCTTTTCGCCATAACGCTGATCGCGTGGGAGCCAGGCAATCTCTACGAGATCGTCATGCTCTGCGACCTTATCACGACATGCCTTACAAATCGGTTCGTATGGATCGTCGTTGATTTCACAGCCCGCGATGACTGGCACAACTTCGTCTAGTAAATTGACGAGGCTACGAGCCATACGCGTTTTCGCTTGACCACGCTCACCAAGAAAGATAATGTCCTGACCAGAGAGAATGGCATTTTCAATCTGAGGAATCACTGTTTCCTCATAGCCCACAACTCCTGGGAACAACTCTTCCTCACTACGAATTTTCTGAATGAGATTTTTGCGTAACTCTTCCTTGATGGACAGGACCTTATATCCACTTGCACGCAACTCACCGATAGTGCGTGGTCGAGTAGTAATGGTCATTCGGTTTTGTGCTACCTTTCTTGGGGACTGACATCGTGGTGTACAGGTTACTACTTGAGGATGAATACTCTACACCTCACCACGCTGCCAACAATGGTGGAACCATACCTGATTCTACAGCCTCTTGCGAGAAAACGCAAGGGCAGAAAATGTGCTACAAGACCTTTTTTGATATTCCGTTCAAACATCCGCAAAAATCACTGACTCTGAATACATGTTCGCGTTTTTACCACCAGGAAGGAGTTGTGTTCCTGCTTGTGTCAGCAGAGCACGCCTTTGCTCAAGTGAGAGCCTTGAGTCTGCGCGACCAGGGTCTTCAATAAACCACGGCGCGACGGCAAGGATATCGCCCTTTAAGGCTTTACCAGTCACAGTGTGAATAAAATCTTCGTTACCAACGAAATTGTACAACGGATCAGGATCGTTGCTGCTCCTTTTTGTGATGGTTGATTGACCATCGAACGTTATATCAAAAAAGTTGCCGACTTGCATAGGACACACATTGTACGAAAGATGGGTATATTCCTCTTGTACGGAGCCAAGCACAGAATTCAACCATTCTTGTGGTTGCCATGCACATGTTTTAGATGATGTTGTCCATGGTTGATCGTTGGCATCATTTTGCATGAGAATCTGCACCTCTAGCTCGTCTAATCGTCGAAGATATTCCGGCGTAAATGCATCAAGGCTAATGGCGAAACCGACATTTCCAAACTCTGTTGAAAAGGCTTGTACTGTGTTCAAGTCGCCCGGAGTCAGGTCGAGTGTTGTTTGCTCGCCCTCTGTGATAAAAACTTTATCGGTCGTACCAAGAAGTGTACCGTCCGGTCCCCACAAGAAGCCTGTATTGTAGACGCCAGAACTCTCAGGCAGATAAACACTTGTTGCTCCATGTTGCCCAAAGTGACGAATATCGACAGAGGACGTTGAACGCTGTACATGAGGCACTATAGTCGTCGCGGAAAGATAGACGCTATATTTCGCGGCAAAATGACTGAGTGTAGTTACAAAGGGACGATACAGAACATCCGACAGTGAAAGGAGCAACGAACGTACCAATGAGATACCAGGGTACACACGACGGTAGTGTACCATACGCTTCGCATAGGCGGGTGCAAGCAAGGTAATTGCATTACTTGCGCTATGCATCGAACGCGAAAGTATGCCTTGCGGTCCCGAAAGTGCTAATGGGAGACCTAAAACCTCACTCAGCACTATCAAGTTTGGCCTGCCTTGAGCAAGATCGGGTACAGCAAGTCCTACAATGCGCTCCAACTCCGCCGAGAAATGTTGGGGAGTTCTCGCTGCTTGCACATTGATACGATTACCAACGGCAAGCAGGCGTACAGGTGTAGTTTGATGATCCTGTCTGTCCTGCATGTTCCAAAAGCCTTCTCCCATTTATCGGTAGGGGCGACAATTCATTGCGCCCAAAGATAGGGGTTGTAGAGGGGCAACACGTTGACAATAATTCTCTGCCTCGACGTGTCCCCCTCCCAACCCATCTTTGGGCGCAATGAATTGTCGCCCCTACCGACACGAACATATGTTACACAGGTATAACTGGCTCCAAAGGAGTTCGATTCTCCCCGGCTCGACTTGGCAGTTGCTGCGGTACATTGGTGACGATGATATCTTTGCGGAAGAGCAACGACCATTTCAATTGAAACGCTGTCTGATTATGTAAGATGTACTCCCACCAGTGCGCCACAACAAACTCCGGTAAAATGATGTTGACAGCGTAATCGGGATAGAGTTCATGCATAGTGTCGATATAGTTTAACAATGGACGTTCGAGTGAGCGATAGGGCGACTCGATGACCACTAGATCTGTCTTTTCTTCAGGAGACAGATACTTTTTCCACTTCTCCCACTCGTCGTGTACCTTGTCCGCGTCCTGTTGCTCAACGGCTACGTGTACCGCAACCACATAGCTTGAAATGGAACGAGCGTAGGCAAGACTTTGTCTTGATACCTTGTCCAGTCCTGCGACTGGCACAATGAATAAGTGCTTCACCTGCTTGGGACGCGTTGGCACAACAGAACCAACCTGTTGTGGAACAGATTTGTTGGCTGATTTATATGGTGAGATATCCGTCACGATAATTCCTGGACGATATAATAATGCAGCCTTCAGACGAATAGCAACACGATTGCGTAGGAAGTACTCGCTCCAATGATCGACCTCAACTTCGGGCAAAACGACGGTTAACGTATCAGTAGGATGTGCCTTGTGAGCACTGTCGATATATTCAAGAATTTGTCCCGAAACTGTGCGGTGCTTCAGACTCACAACTTCTAACGGCGTTTGCTCGTCTTCAGAAAGTTGCTGTTGCCAGGCAGCCCATGAAGCTTGTAATGCATCAGCACCGTCTTTATGACTAGAAACATGTATAGCAACAACATTAGCAGATACAGAACGTGCATAAGACACACTCTGTTTCACAACCGTATCTAGGCCCGCGACAGGCACGACTAAACGGTGGTGAATGTCTCCTGGACGAAGAGGAATATCAGATGTACGTTCACGTTCAACACGCGTGTAGTGACGATGAATAAGCTCAAGTATGATGACTAAAACGGGGATGAGGATAACAACAATCCATGCCCCATCAAAAAACTTTGTTGAAGAGATGACAAGGGCAACCAGCAAGGTTGTAATAGCACCTAGGCCGTTAATCACGATACTACGTCGCCAGTTCTTATTAACCGCGCGTAATTTCCACCAGTGACGAACCATGCCACCTTGAGAAAGCGTGAACGACATAAACACACCAACCGCATACAAGTTCAGCAAAAGCGTTACATCGCCTTTAAAGGCAATCAAGAGCAGGCTTGCAAGGATTGCAAGAAAGATAATACCAATTGAAAAAGCTAGACGATCACCTCTAAAAGCGAATTGGTGTGGCAAAAAGTTGTCGCGGGCTAGTAGCGAAGCCAGGCGAGGAAAATCAGAGTAACTCGTATTTGCCGCAAGTGTAAGAATAAGCAAAACAGCAATCTCGAAGACAGGAAACATGAAAGATAATGGACCTCTAAAGACCTGCTTTGCAATTTGTGCAATAACTGTTGGATTGCCTGAAGAGTACGCTTCGACGCCATAAGAGGTTGCCAGCACAGTGATACCAATGAAAAGAGTGCCAAGAATAATAGCCATCCATGTCAATGTTGTTGCAGCATTCTTTGTCTCGGGTTTCTTAAAGGCTGGAATACCGTTAGATATAGCCTCTACACCTGTCATGGCAGAACAACCAGCCGCAAATGAACGTAGAATAAGAAAAATTCCTAATCCTTCTGCTGCAGGAGCGGATGGAAAGTTACCTATGAGATGGTTATGCGCAAAGAAAAAGCTTTTGATAACGCCTACAACAATCAATAATAAAGCACTTCCAATGAAAATATACGTTGGAATAGCAAAGATAGAGCCTGACTCGCGCACACCACGTAGATTAACAATGGTAATAAAAATGACGAGCACTACATCTATGGTTACAATAGTGGGCGTAGAAAGACCTCTAGGAAAAAGTGAGGCGAGATTTTGTACGCCAGAGGCTACACTCACTGAAACGGTAAGCACATAATCAATCAAGAGGGAGGCTGCCGCGATAAGCCCGGCCAATGTTCCCAAATTGTCTTTCGCAACAATGTATGAACCTCCACCGTTGGGATATGCAGGAATAGTTTGCCTATAAGAAAGAGCAACAATAGCCAGGAGTAGTACAATAGCAATACAAATTGGCAGTGTTACCCATAAACTCCCTGAGCCCGCGAGAATAAGTGTGCCCAAAATTGCTTCTGTTGCATACGCCACTGATGAGATTGCATCTGAAGAAAGAACTGCTAACGCCTTTACTTTTGTCAAACGCTCGTGTTCTTGTTGGGCCGTAGCGATAGGCGCACCAATGAGGGTACGCTTGACGTTGTAGCGGAAACGCCCAAAGCTATCTGTAGGAATCTGCGTTTCGGGAGTCGCCTCAAGAATACCTGAGTTGACACGCCTTAACGAGGAGTGCGTTGCATACGTTCTACGCACACGCTGATCCCCAATTGTGCTACCCTGAAGTATTTCAGTACGCACAAGGTGTGCAGGATCATTCTCGTCATCATTTTGCGTTCCTACAACACCATTTGTACCCCTGCTTGCCCAATCCCCATCATTTATGTCATTACTCTCTTTTGGTAGAGAGTCTTCTTGTTTCTGATCCATCGATTCTGCATCCTTGTGGGTAGTTCATGTTCTATAGACGACCTGCTACACTAAAAGCTCGTGTAGACACACGCTTTTAGTATATCACTACGTTGTAATATTATACGAAGCGCATTGTTACCTTCTCACAGAACACAGTATAGTTTTTGCTATTCTATAATACGGGCCATTCTCAGCTAAAAAATAGCTCTAGGTATACTACTGCATAGAAATAAAAGATGCAAATTATTCGCTTTGCTTTTCTCGCCTTCTATTAATTGGTACGATATGAATATCTACGCTGTCACTCAAGCGCAAAAGGCGGTTGACAACTGAGCCATACAGTATTTCCTCCCAGCGTTGTCGAGTCGGTTGCCCAACTACAATCTGTGTTACCTTACGTCCTTGAGCAAGTGCTACCAGTCCACGTGCGATGTCTTCACTTTTAATACGAAGAACCTCCGCACCCAGGTCCTCAGCAAATAGGGCATGTTCGTTGATTATTTGCTGGGCTTCCTCGCGTTTCTTTGCCGCATTTGTTCCATACTTGAAGAAGCCGGTGATTTTGCGTAGAAACACAGAAAATCCTTCCAGTTCGATAGATACTGCGATGAGTTCGGCATCCAAGCCTTGTGAGAGACGTAGAGCATCTCGAATTATTTGCTTGCTTTGTGGACGATGATCGAAACCAACAAGAACACGCTCACTTGTGGTCCACGTATCTTTGATTTCATGATTCGTCATGTATTGCCGAAGTTGCGACTCAGTTTTTTCGGCTGTGCGTCTCAGTGCGAGTTCACGGAGTGCAGTTAGGTTGCCTTCGCGAAAAAAGTTGCTTAGGGCTGCATCAATGCGTTCAGGTGGATAAATATTTCCATGTTTCATACGTTGTTGCAGTGCATGTGGAGCAATATCAATAAGTTCTACTTCATCTGCATTATCCAGAATACGATCTGGAAGTGTCTCCCGTACTTGAATACCAGTAATGCTGGCGACGCGATCATTCAGGCTTTCCAAATGCTGAACATTCAGCGTCGTGATTACGTCGATACCCGCGTCCAGAATTTCCTCAACATCCTGATAGCGTTTTCTGTGTTTAGAACCAGCAACGTTCGTATGAGCAAGCTCGTCAACTAATACCACCTGTGGATGACGAGCAACAATAGCGGCAGTATCCATCTCTTCAAGAGTAACACCTTTATAGGCTATTTTTGCGCGCGGAATGATTTCCAGATCGCCTATTTGCTCTACAGTGTGAGGTCGTTTATGTGTCTCGACAAAACCAATCACCACATCGGTGCCACGCTCTTTACGCCGATGCCCTTCTTGTAGCATAGTATATGTTTTTCCTGAACCTGCCACTGAGCCAAGATAAATTCGTAGGCTACCACGTTTACCCTCTTCTTTACTCTCAACCGATGAGGCTACTGTATATAGGTCTTTATCACGCAAGCCGTACCGTTGCAGTAAAGCCTCTGGATCAGGGCGTCCATCCTGAGTTTTCTGTTGCTGTTCAGGAAGTAGATCACTCATAAGTTACTCCATTTATTAGTAGCAAGAGTTTTTGGAACACATACTACGACTGCTCCCACTTATATGTATATAATAGCATGTATATCGCTCTTTTCCTAAAAATCTTGTGTCCCCTATTAAGGGATATACTACGTACTACAAGAAGGGGCACCGCGACCAAACTTATTTTGTGCGATAGAGGTTAAAACGTTATGGCTACAGGTTCTACGATGCAAGAGGCATCTCATTCGTCGCAAGAGAACGAGGGCCAAGGCAAAAAACAACAACTCGGACCACTTCTTTGCTGGGCCGTTGTCTTTGCTGATATTGGCACTTCTATCTATTATGTTCCGGGTATCCTCTATGGAACGGTCAACAAACTAGCAGGCTTTTTTGTTTTTTTGACAATGACCGTCTTTATTTTGCTCACACTCAAGTATGTAGAAGTGACTTATCGTTTTCCGCAAGGTGGAGGCGTCGTTACCGTGTCGGCGCAGGCACTCAACAAGTGGTTTGGTGCTTTGGGTGGGATGTTCATTCTTGTCGATTACTTCCTTACTGCTACTATCAGTTGTCTTTCGGGTATGCTCTATCTCAGTGTCGTCGTACCAGTACTTGGTCCTCAGTCGATCTTTTTAGGATTAGGGATAACCGTCTGGATCACACTTATCGTCCTTGTCTTGCTCGGTATACTCAACTGGATAGGTGTAAGTGAGAGTGCGAAAGTGAGCATGGTAGGAGCAGTTGTTGCTTTCGTGAGCGATGTAGCAATTCTTGTCACCGTCTTTACACATATATCCTTCTCAGACTTTCTAGCATTGTTCCCAAAGATGTTTTCAGGCAGACCTCTCACATTTGGTACACTTTTGATTGGCTTCGCAGGTTCGTTTCTAGCTTTTTCTGGACTAGAAAGTATCTCTCAACTTTCGCCCGAAATGAAGCTTCCCCGTAGGACAGTGGGCAAGTTAGCCCTATTTCTTGTGGTCTTAACCGTAGGGATTACTAGCCCATTGCTTACCATGCTCTCAACACTGATAGAACCACAAGCAGCTGCAGACCCAGTAAAGTCGGCTCAAATCATTTCTATTCTAGCTGGGCACTGGGGTGGCCAGTTCTTGCAGACAGAGGTTGCAATTAGTGCAAGTGCGTTACTCATTTTCGCGGGAAACACAGCTATTATTGGTTCATATCATGTCTTTCTAGCTCTTGCACGTATGGAGTTTTTTCCAGAAATACTTACTCGTCGCAACAAACTCCGTGATACTCCCCACTACTCAATTATGCTTGCAGTCGGTATCCCTATCGCTGTTTTGCTCCTTGTGAAAGGGGATATCAACATTCTCGGCGATATGTACGCATTCGGTCTACTAGGCGCATTTACACTCACCTGCTTAAGCATGGACATAGTGCGCTTTCGTACAAGAAAAGCGATAAAGAGAGGGCAAGAGGAGCTTGAGCAAAATAATGGGAACCCTACACGAGAGCAACAAACATCCGCGAAACATCCAACTGAAAGCACTGAAGACAAGATAGAAGATCGCGCGACAGAGGAAGCTACGCCTACCGCGGAGAAACCAGAACGCGGAGGGCGTTGGACTCGTTCGACGCTCAATTTCTATCTGGGAATTCTTACCACATTGCTTGTTGCCATAGCATGGTCAACGAACTTGGTAAACAAGCCCTTAGCAACGGCATTCGGTGGGTCTGTTTCTGTCCTGGGTATGGGTATAGCCTATTTCAACTACTCGCGTGCTAAGAAGAAGGGACGTGTGCCTGTGATAGCAACGCAACGCGAGCAACCGCTTCCAGGTTCAGTGCTCGCAATACTTACATCTGGTCCAGATCATAATAAGGCTGTTATCAACGCAGCGGTGAGCAACAAAGAACATGCACCAGTCACATTTCTTTATGTTGGGAAAGATGCTTCAGATCGGAAACCAGAGGTATTTCGACTTACCTCACCACATCTTGAAGACGCTCAAGCAAAAGAGGATTTCGGCATAGCTAATCACATGGCAGAAGAGGCAAATATACCAAGTTTTTTCGTTTATCGACACAAAGAGCCAGATGCGGTACAACACGTCTGGCAAGTTATTCGGCCTTCCGATATGATTATTGCAGCAGAGGGTGTGTCAAACCTTACAGGTATTGACTCAGCACAACTACACTATGAAGAGACTGATGCGGGCAAAATTGCTCACCTATCAAAACAGTGGTAGGATGTTGTTAACCATCCACTTCGTCTGCATTAAAACGATAACCAACACCTGACACGGTGATAATGAAACGGGGATGGGCCGGGTCGGGTTCAATCTTGCGACGTAGCTGACCAACATAGACATGAAGGTAGTGTGCTTCAGTACCATAACCAGTGCCCCACACCTGAGACAACAGCATTTGACGCGTCATAATTTTGCCGCTATTCTTAATGAGCGCGTTGAGAAGATCGTATTCTGTAGGAGTTAGCTTGACCTCATGACCTTGCACAGAGACAAGATGCTGTGCAAGGTCCACTTTTAGTGGGCCTGCTGTGAATGTTGTGCCTGTTGTCCCTTGTATTTGTGCAGAGTGACGCAAGGCAACACGAACACGAGCAAGCACCTCGTCAATACCAAAAGGCTTCGAGACATAATCATCCGCGCCCAAATCAAGCGCAAGCACTTTGTCACGTTCAGCATCTTTGACCGAGAGAATAATAATAGGGAGATTGGAAAGTGCGCGTACTCTTTTGCACACTTCAAGGCCACTCATCCCTGGCAAGCCTAAATCGAGAATCATCAAGTCGGGGTGATGAAGTGTGATCTCATCTAATGCCTCTTCACCACTTCCCACAACAGACACATCAAAACCATGTGCAATGAGATTGCGTTGCAACGCACGCCTGATCTCCATTTCATCATCAACAATTAAGATGCGAGCACTTCCTTTAGTCATATTACAAGCTCCCTCGTCTTCACCAACGGCAATGTAAATTGAAAAACAGCTCCACCACCTTCACGATTTTCAGCCCAAATATGTCCTCCATGTGCTTCTATAAGTCCTCGACATACCGCCAAACCGAGTCCCGTTCCCATTGTTCCTCGTTGCTTTGCCCCAGAGACACGGTAAAATTTGTCAAAGATACGCTCTTTGTATTCTTCAGGAATGCCTTGACCTCGATCTGCTACACTCACCAGTATTTCGCCGTTTTGTTCTACTGCTCTAATCTCTATCGGTGAACCAGAAGGAGTATAGCGCACAGCATTTTCGAGAAGGTTTGTAAGCACTTGATCCATTTGTAAAAAATCTAATGCCACAGGTGGTAAATCCTCTGGCAAAATGACACGTACATCACGGTCCTTCAAGACAAACTGCATGTGCTCTACTACATGATACACCAATTCATCCAAGGGGTAGAGTTCCTTTTCCGCCTTGAGCGCACCACCTTCTATACGCGACATATCAAGAATGTTTCCTACCAATCGGTTCAAACGGTCTGCCTCACGTTCTATTGTCACCGCAAAACTGTGACGTGCCTCATCATCCCATGTCACGTCCTTCTCTTGTAAGCTGTACGCTGCTGCTTTAATAGAAGAAAGCGGAGTACGCAAATCATGAGACACAGACGAGAGGAGGGCTGCGCGAAGCGAGTCAGTTTGTTGTAATACTTCGATCTGTAAGCTCTCTTGCCGTAAACGTGCGCTTTCAATAATAGTAGTTGCTTGATTTAAAAATGATTGGAAGAACGATGTTTGTAATAACCCGTGTTCACGTTTAGCTCCTAGCATGGTACTCATGAAATGCTCAAAAGAGTCCAAGATTGTATTATGGTGCTGTGGTAACGCTTGATTCACGGTAATTATCAGCTTTTGGTCTGCTGAGATAGAAGGATCATCTTCTATGATAAGACGTACTATACCAATTGTATGCATTCCTGTTGTAAGTGGAATGAGCCGGATATAACGGCGCGCCTCCTGTGCCTCCTCTGTACTGCGCACAACGACTTTTGATAGATACATAGATGATGTCTTAGGAACAAGTGCAACATCATAGAGATCACGTGTCTGCCCATTCTTCAAAACCCACAAGCGCATCGCGTCCTCATCGGAGGACGGAATAATAGTTTCTTCCTTTGAATGTACACACTTCAGTGTTATTGTTCCCCCTTCACTACTTGGCAGCAAAACACAACAATTTCGTACTCCCGATGGTGCGAACACTTCTTGAATAGTGTTTGACACTATCTCCAATTGTGTCTGTACATCTCCTTCACTGGCGGTAGCACTCACTAATTGATAAAGCGCACGAGCCTCATCCTCCCTATGATTTGCGTATTGTACGCTTTGACGCAACCTCGAAGCGATGAGTCCGGTCACAATTGCAGTGGCCAGAAAGAAGAACAAAGCAAGCCATTCAGCTGGATCACTAATAGTGAAGGTAAATATTGGATCAACAAGAAAAAAGTCGAAGACTAAAAAAGAGAAGATCGATGCACAGAGTGCCGCATATAAACCACGATTTATAGCAAGCAACCAAACAATGAATAGATAGAGTAACGAAATGTTGCGAATCCCTGAAAGATGCAATAGCGCAATAAAGCCAGTAATAAGAAAAGCTCCTAATAGTGCAAGACCTGCATCAAAGAAATAGCGGAATACACGCTGTTCGTTTCTGCGTTCTAAGAAAAGAAGCTGTTCTAATGAGTTCATACATCGCTCCGCTTTTTTATAAGTTTATATAGAGCCACAACAGGACACAAAAATCATATCATACACATAGAAATATGTATACAAGTGTGGCTTGACCTAAATATACAACAGGTCTATACTCGACATATGAGACAGAGACGTGTTTTTCTTTTACTGCTTTTTGTGCTAGCGGGCTTAGTATCATGTAGCTCAGGACATCTTGGTAGCAACGAGCTTGCATTCATTCGTAATGGACATCTTTGGACGATTGACCCAAATGGTGCGAACCCATTCGAGTTGGCTGCACAGGATACGCCTGTTGTTGACTACAGTTGGTCACCAACACACCAAATTCTTGCGTTCCGCACACTTGGTCCTACTTTCACAAAAACATTCGCATCTCATCAACTAACAACCAATACAATTACAGGGCAAATTGAAGACAGTCCAAGCACTCTCAATACTATTGGTGTTGATGGTGGAAGTCCTATTCCAATCATGTTTTCAAGTCCCGATGTGCAGTATAGCAACCCGATATGGAATGCAACTGGAACACGTCTTCTTTATCGGCAAGGACCTACAGCAACACAGGTACCGAGCAAGACATTCTGGTGGGCATCGCAAAATGATCAGCCAGGAGGTATCGCGGCGAAGCTTTTACCCGGTAGTGATGCAAGACTTTCACCTTCATACATAGATTCTTCGGCTATAGGAATAACGAAAAAGGGCATTTTTACTGTATCGTTCACAGGCACAAACATCCGGTTTTTAGTTCCCGGCCCATTACAAGGACACCCACTCCCTGCTGCTCTCGAACGTGTATTGTGGCAACCTCAACATGCACATCCCGCATTGCTCTATGCGAAACTTGCACCACCGAAAGCGACACAACCTGATACGTCAAAAACAGTGGAACCGGAAATACAACTCGTGCTCCATACGTCGGACGGACAAGAAAAAGCGATAGTGACCTGTACATGCCTACAATTCGCGTGGTCTCCTGATGGGACTAAAGTGCTTTATAGTACAGGCACAAAAGATATAGTGTTCACTATCGCTACTCATACTTCGTTCGACATTCCGGTTGAGGGTAATAGCGTTCCTTATTGGTCGCCAGACAGCAAGTTTTTGCTACTTGATGGTACACACACGCTCCGACTTGTTCGGATAGCAGACCAGCAACAACAGCTTCTCTTAAGTGATAGCATCCCTGCTGATGAAGGGACAACGATAGCAGAAGTCGATGCACTCCTCCAGCCGGCACCGAACAGTCTATGGGCGGCTGATAGTAGTCATTTTCTCTTTCTGACACATAACCGTCTCTCGTGGCAAGGGCATACACTAAGCACGGGTAAAGGATTGTATACTGTAACAATTGATGCTCATGGTCAACCGCAGGGCATGCCAGTTGAAGTTGACACAGGAAACGATACACAGGCAGGCTGGACGAACCAGGACGAAAACACATCATTTTTGTATTAAGATAGGAGCTATTGAGATGGCAAAGGAAGACACTCAAGGGGTTACAACAGATGGTGAGAGTTTCGACGAATACGATGACATGGAAATGCTAGAGATTTTGGAGAGCCTACGTGAGGATATGGAGGACATGGGCGTGACAACACTCAGCGAAATCATACAGCGCATCGAAGAACTGCATCAAAAATTGGATAAGGAATAACGAATACGGCAACTGTAGAACGCAATTGGTTGCGTCCTACAGTTGCCGTATTCGTTTGTCAAAATTCATTAGGTAACTTTATGCACCTCCGAGGTAGGCTTGTCGTACAAGGTCGTTGCTCAACAAATTTTTTGCGGTATCCGTTAAAACAATTTTACCTGTTTGCAGCACATAGCCGCGATCTGCAAGGCTCAACGCCATTGACGCATTTTGCTCTACCAGGAAAACAGTGACACCTTCATTACGAATTTGTAGAATGGTATCGAACACTGTCTGTACAAGAATTGGTGAAAGTCCCATTGAAGGTTCATCTAAACAGATCATATGAGGGCGTGACATAAGCGCACGACCCATTGCGAGCATTTGCTGCTCACCACCTGACATGGTACCTGCGACTTGTTTCAAACGTTCTTTGATACGCGGAAAAATTTGGCATACATGATCGAGGTCTTGCCGAATTTCTACTCGACTCTTGCGGCTAAAAGCACCCATCTCAAGATTCTCATAGACAGTCATACGAGGGAAGATGCGACGTGCTTCAGGAACAAGAGCCAATCCTGATGTCACGATCTCACCTGTAAGTTTGTTTTGTATAAGATTACCCTCGAATTGTACAGTTCCACTTTTAGGATGGACAAGGCCAAAGATGGTTTTCATCGTCGTTGTCTTGCCAGCAGCATTCGCGCCAAGAAGACAAACAATTTCACCCTTGTTGACCTCAAGCGAGACATCCTGTAAGACGTGACTCGGACCATAGTATGTGTTTACATCATTTAATTGCAATACTGCTGTCATGCTAGGACCTCTTATAATGAATGCTCTCACGTTCTACACGCGAGAGACAGAGATATTTCCAATTATTCAGCGGCTGCCGGTTCATCTGCGGTAGTAGCTTTGCCAAGATACGCGGCAATAACTTTCTCATTATTACGCACCTCATCTGGCAGGCCTTCGGCGATTTTACGTCCGTAGTCAAGCACAGCAATATGGTCAGATAATCCCATTGTCACTGCTAGCTTGTGTTCAATCAACAAAACACTTAGTCCCAGCTCATCTCGAAGGCGTCGAATATACTTCACTGCGTCAAGTGTTTCGTTCTCGTTCATACCAGCGGTCGGCTCGTCAAGGAGCAGTAACTTAGGTTTCGCAGCCAATGCACGTGCAATTTCGACACGTCGCCGTTCAGCATAGGAAAGATTTATAACGTATTCTTCCTGCCGCTCCACAAGAGAAGTTCCGAAGAAACCGAGCAATTCGATTGCGCGTTTACGTGCCTCTGCTTCTTCACTCACAATATTGGGTGGACGAAAGAGTGAGCCAAGCAAACCCGCTTTGAGTTGCGTATGCTGTCCAACCAGCACATTTTCTAGTACAGTCATATTGTTGAACAGGCGGATGTTCTGAAATGTTCTTGTGATACCACGTTTGACGATTTGATCAGGATTCAGTCCCATTATAGGCTTGTCTTCCAGCAATATCTCACCCGATGTTGGGCGATAGATGCCAGTAATAAGATTAAAGACTGTGGTTTTGCCAGCACCATTTGGACCAATGACACTCACAATTTCGTGCTGGTGAACAACCAAATTTACATCTTGTACTGCTGTAAGGCCACCAAACCGCTTTGTGACACCATTTAGCTGAAGAATTGTATTCCCTGTAGCACTTGTGAAGCCTGATTCCCCTACTCTATTTCCACCTTGAACACTCATAGAATTTCTCCTCAATAGCTGCTAATCAACATGTATCTCGGACTCAAAGCCGGGTGCTCCAGGTGGCACATCCAATGCCCCAACATCAAGACTTTCAGATGCAGGAGTTTCTTTGTGCAGTTCACGTCGTCTCCTCGCACTGGGAATAAGTCCCTCTGGCCTAAAGATCATAATCACAACAAGAACTGTACCAAAGAGGAGGTTACGGATACTACCAAAGGTGAAATTAGGGAAAATGACCTGCACAATATGCAAAACGTTTCCTGGATCAGAGGCTAAGCTATCTAATTGAGCGAGAATGAGCAAATTGACGGAGTATACAGCGACGGCTCCCACGATCACACCAGGAATGCTTCCCAACCCGCCTATGACAACCATAGCAAGGTAGATAACCGAGTCGGAGTAACTGAAGCTATCAGGCGTTACATTACCAAGCTTTGCAGCATGATACACACCAGCAACGCCGGAGAAAAAGGCACCAGCACCAAAGGCTAACAACTTCGTATTTGAAAGATTGATGCCAGAAGACGCCGCTGCGATTTCGTCTTCACGGATAGCAACCCATGCACGTCCTAAGCGAGAGTCACGTAATCGGACATTCGCAAAGATACACAATGCAATCAATGCAAGAATTAGATAGTAAAAAGGAATAGGCGTGAAGCTATTCCAATCAAAACCAAACAGTTTAGGCGGAAATACGCCTACAATACCATTAGGACCATTCGTAATCTTAGGCAGGTTTAGGAAAATGATCGGGACGATCTCACCAAACCCAAGCGTTACAATCGCCAAATAGTCACCACGCAAACGTAGCGTTGGGGCACCAAGAACAACGCCCCATAAAGCGGCAATGAGTGCTCCGATAATCAACATAGGCCAGAAAAAGTAAGGCCAGATAGTAGGCTTCACAATAATGCCGAGCACTTGCTCAAGTTGCGTTGAGCCTATGAGTCCCCATGTATATGAGCCAATAGCAAAAAAGGCAACATATCCAAGGTCTAGCAAACCTGCGAAACCCACAACTATATTGAGGCCAAGCGCGAGAATGATGTAGTAACCCAAATCTCCATAGCCTGATAGACGACCATTTGAACCAAAGCCAAATAGAATAGGGTCAATGGCTGGGTAGAACAGAACAAAAACGGCAAGGAGTGTCAGGTAAAAACGTTGTGCACCTTTGCTACGCAACGGTAAGTCATTAGGAACCAGGTCTTTTGCTTCCTCAGTGGCACGCACAGTAGAAAGTTGCGCTAATTGATTCCGCCTACTCACGCGAGCAGCAGGACCCTTTACACCATTTCCATCTACACTTGCAATACTATTTGTTTTGGGGGTGATGGTACTGCGTAGTGCGAACCGCCCTCCTAGTTGGCCTAAAAAGTAGCCTGCAACAGGCAGCAGTAGTGTACGAACCACGGCCACAATGAGAAGAATGGTGGGAAGTGAGCCAACAGCGAAAAAAATGATATCAGCAATCAACCAGACAACGGCAAGTGATGTTGCGAACCAGAAGCCTCCTAGTCTCGCACGAGATAATAGTAAGGATTGTTTTTCAGTATCAAGCACACTTAAATTTGCTAGAGGCGTCGGCGGTACATAGTTTCTTGCCCTACGTACACGCCCTCTTATAAAGAAGTATATAGGCCAAATAACTGCGCAAGCAGCCAGGCCGATAATGAGATTACCAAGGATAATAAAAAGTAGGAGAGGAACTAACGCGAAGACAAGGATGTCAATCCAAACCTCTAAGGCTCCACGATGCCCACTGTCAGCAGCAACAAGATAGCCAGCAAGAGCAATAATTGTTGCATAAAAGACGAGAATAAAAATAGCATTCTGAATCACTGTAGCAGTATCAAATGTTGAAGCGGCAGGAGAGAAAATACCGAGGAGCACGTTGTTTGCGATCTCTTCACCACTCCATATAAATGTAAACACCGCGACAGGTACCAGCAACCCGATAACCCATTTTATGAGAAGGCTGCGCGTATCACCTGTAGGTACAAGTCTACGAGAATTTATTGCTAGTGCCACTGTTTACTACCTCATTTCTTAAGGTATAGAGATACTTATTCAAGCGAACACATTTTCTTTACACTTTTTCTGGCGTATTTTGACCAAACAAGCCCGAAGGACGAAAGACGAGAATTAAAATGAGAATACCAAAGATAACCGCTCTTGCCCATGCACTACCACCATTCGGTAGTATAGTGTCAGGAATGAGCGTTGTATATGCTTCAATGATACCAAGAAGTACGCCTCCAACCATCGCGCCAACAATATTGCCGATACCACCTAACACGGCTGCCGTGAAAGCGAACAAGCCAAGGTTAAAGCCAATAGTGAAAATCGTGCTTCCAAACTGTAAACCGTAAATGAAACCTGCTGCTCCCGCAAGAGCTGCACCAACGAAGAATGTGAACGAAATAATGCGATCAACGTTTACGCCCATTAGTGCGGCTGCTTCACGGTCTTGAGCAACAGCTCGCATGGCACGCCCAATACGTGTGCGGTTAATTAAAAGTTGGAGGGCAATCATGAGGAGAACAGCAACGACAAACACGAATAGATCAATACTACGAATACTTACTGATCCAACCTGGAAATATACTAACGGAAAAATTTGAGGAAATGAAACGTTGGTATTGCCCTTCCAAAGCTTTCCGATATCCTCTAATATCAAAGAAACGCCGATAGCAGAAATCAAAGGAGCTAGACGCGGAGCATTACGTAAAGGGCGATACGCAACACGCTCAATCAAGACACCTAATAAAGCGCAAAGGAGCATTGCTCCAAGTGCGGTTAGGATAAGAATGCCTACCAATGCAATGCCTGTAGGCCGTGTTGCAGCACTAACACCAAGAAAGCTTAAGATGGTAATAGAGAAAAAAGAGCCAAGCATAAAAACGTCGCCATGAGCAAAATTGATTAACTCGATAATACCATATACCATCGTATATCCTAGAGCAATAAGTGAATAGATTGCTCCAGCAGCCAGCCCAGCGACAAGCAGTTGCAGTATAAGTGCCAATGACATAGAGTGGATACCCACCTTCCAGAGCACAAATAGGAGAACGGTGTGCAGAACAGAGCACATAAATAATAGATAGCAAGCAAGGGGGAGCCATACAGATAGTATCTGTAAGCCACCCCCTGCAACTATAAGGTTAGAACATCTACAGCCCATCAAGCACTACGCCTGATAGAACCATTAGGGTTAGCCAACGTTCAACTGTGTCAAGAATTTCCAGCCATCACCTACGTTCACATCAGGAGCGATGGTGTAAATGGAGATAACTCTGTTTGTAGTATCGCCATTTTTATCGAAGGTGTGATGACCGGTGACACCCGTGTAGTCGGTCGTTTGAATAGCGTCGATAACAGCTTGACGGAACGTTTTTGCCTGCGCTGCATCGTTTGAATCTTTAGGTGTGGTTACACCCTTACCAATAGCTGTCTTCACTGCCTGCATAATGATCTTTGCGCAGTCGTACGCACCAGCACTGTAAGAAGAGATGTTGTTTGCACCGTACTTTGCACTATAATTATTGATGAAAGTCTGCGAGACTCCACCAAGTGCTGCAGGATTGACAGAAGCAACAGAGGTAAACACAGGACCGCCAGTATTCCCAATAGTGCGAGAAAAAGCACTCGTTTGAGTACCATCACCAGCAACAAAAGGTGTGTTCTTCAAAGCAGCGAGCTGCTGCATTTGTTGACGAATCAATGTGCCACCTGTTGAGTCATTACCACCGAAGAAAATGACATCGGGATTTGTTGAAGCAATCTGAGTGAGGATGTTCACATAAGAAGTGGTGGTTGGTGCAACACTCTTACGGTCAATGACAGTCAATCCGAGTTTCTTCCATTCAGTGATGAATGACGTTGCAATACCTACGCCATAGGTTTCGGTATCATCAATGACATACGCCTTCTTGTAACTCTTCGTCTTAGCAGAAAAGTCAGCAAGTGCGGCACCTTGGAACTTGTCCAGTGTAGCAATACGGAAGTAGGTAACTTTGCCTGTAGGACGATAGGTATCAAGTTTACCGTTCGCACCACACTCAGAGGCTGGGTCGTTCTGCGTAAGGCAATCGTTTGTATTCGCAGGACTGATAATAGCGATAGGAGCCTGGTTTGCAATTGGAAGTTCTGAAACCGCAACACTACTGTTGAGAGGTCCATCTATACCAGCAACCAGAGCGTCACCTATAAGGTCAGAGACATTTTTTTGACCAGTCGCGCCATCATGTGTTCCAGCTGGACCAACATCATCTTTAGCTACAAACTGAAATGTATACCCTGGGAGAAAATTTGAACTGTTGGCTTCGTCAACCGCTAAATGAGCACCATTTTCGGCAGGTTTACCAGCACTTTCATCCTTTCCGCTTACAGGATAATCCGAGGCTATCTTGATGACTGTTGAGCCTTTGGCAGTTGAACTACCATTACCAGTGCTTCCTCCACTACTACTACCACCCGTTGTACCTGCGCCACATGCAGCAAGCATGGCTAACAGTAATGGAATGCCCAGTATCAGGGCGAAAATACGTGACAAACGTTTTTGCATGATGTAGTCAGCCTCCTTAAGGATACCGAAATACGAATTCAGAACCTGTTCTGAAAAGGGTCTATTTCACAAGAAGACCTCGTGATCACTCTCCCTCTTACGATGTTACTACGTCACTTTCAAGATAAATCTCACCATTATATCTCTAGATTGTTCAGATTATCTTTCTGTTTTTGAGAAATACACTCTATATGCAAAAGATAAAATGGTATAAGGACCGCTCTGTAGCAAGGTTAATGAGCAAGGTTAGCGTTTGTACAAAATGGATGGGCTGATTATACGTAATCAAGAGAGAACTGTCAATAGAGTATTTTCCTGTTTGTAACAAGACAAGCGCACCGCAAATCATATAAAGCCTAAGTAAAATTGGCTATATCATTGTTATACAACCAATTCTTGGTTATAATAGTCTTATGTAAGATTACAGCAAAATCGTATAGAAGATACAGCGTATTTCTTTCTACCTACACACCATCTTTTTCGGCGTAAAGAGCAGCTAGATAATAAAGCAATGCAGAGCAAAATCACCTATCGTCAACAATTTACCCGATGTGGAAAGCAACGATGCCGCAGATGCAAAGATGGCGAGGGGCATGGGCCATACTGGTACGCCTATTGGAGCGAAAAAGGGCGTACGGTGAGCAAGTATATAGGTGTCTCCTTGCCCCCAGAGATCGTTGCAGCTCGCGAAGCTATAGGAGAGATGACACAAGAAACTGTACAGACGGCAGTGCCAGTTGATACAGGTCCAGTCCTCCGTGTGTATCTCCTAGGTCAGTTTCGTGTTGAGCGCAAAGTCAAAAACGAGTGGAAGGCTGTAGACAATAGCATCTGGCAACGACGGCGCGCTCGTGCCCTTCTGGGCTGCCTTTTGAGCACGCCAGCCCGTCGCTTGGGTCGAGAACAGGCAATGGAACAGTTATGGCCTGATCTTGACATTACAGTAGCTTCTAATCGTTTAAATGGCGCGGTTCATGAACTACGCCAAATCCTAGAGCCTGAACTTGCACGTCCCGCCACTTCACATATGCTACGCCTTGAGCGCGATATGCTCGAACTCGCCGATAATAGTGCTCTCTGGGTTGATGTCGAAGCATTTGAAAACCTGCTCAAAGAGGCTGATGCACTCGATATGCGTACACAACCAGAACAAGTTGAGCACCTGCTCGAAGAGGCTGAGTCTTTCTATAGTGGGGGCTATCTGCTTGAGGAATTATATTCAGAGTGGGCAACGCACCGACGTGATGCATTGCAACGACGTTGGGTCGGCCTCTTGCTACAGCTCGCTGAACTTCGCACACGCCGCGGTGCCTTCGTGAGTGCCATTGAAGCACTTGATCGTTTACGCGTCGCAGATCCCACAAACGAAACTGCATTACAGGGTCTCATGCGCCTCCTCACTCAACTAGATCGACGCGGTGAGGCTCTTCATGTCTACCGCCAGCACAGCGCGATGATGCGACGTGAATATGAGAGTGAGCCATTTCCAGAAACACGCACATTGTATGAAGCCTTACGTAAAGGAAGTGTTCCTGGAGTACAATATGTCAGGCCACATGTGGAGCAGCCACAAGAAAAACTGCTTCAACTATCAGCAAGGACACCTCAACTTTATGAAGTAGGTCAGGATTTTACATTTATACGTCCTACCTTTCAGGTAGGACGACAAAACCAAAGTCCACTTGTAGGACGAAATCGTGAGCGACAGGTTATGCACCGGTTCTTGCAAGCATTAGAAGCACCTTCGCCACGACTTTCTGTACAACCTCGAACAACTACTGCGAAGGTACCTACTCAACAAACGCCTGCATCATCTCAACCAAAAGTAGGAATGAAACAACCACACTTTTTGCTACTCACGGGCGAATCAGGTATTGGAAAAACACGGCTCTCCGAAGAGCTAAGTACTACAGCCAACGCAAACGGCTGGGCGGTTGTGTGGAGCAGAGCGTATGAACAAGAAAGCAACATTGCTTATCACTTATGGATAGAGATCGTGCGAACACTTATACAAAGTGTTACACTTAAGAATGAAACGAAGCGAACTGAGACTGCCACCCTATTTTCTATAGCACACGCAAATCCTGCGCAGCTTCCACTCTCTTTTCAGCTTGAACGCTTGAGTAAACTCCTTCCAGAAATATCACTACAAGCATCCTCCACATCCTCCCAACTTGCACTTTCGCGTGAACAAGATCGACTTTATCTTTGGGAAGCAGTACTTGGACTCCTTACAACACTGAGCACCAAGCATCCATTGCTTCTAGTGCTGGATGATTTGCACTGGGCAGACGACAGCAGTATAGAACTCCTTACCTATCTCACGCATCACCTACAAGATCAACGTGTTTTGTTGATCGGCACCTGCCGTGATAGCGAGATAGTACCAGCGCATAAGTTACGTACGCTCATTGATGATCTTCGACGTGAACAGGCTATCATCGCACTCGCAGTACAACCACTGACACAGTCCCAAATCAGTGCACTCGTCTCCTACCTTCCTAAAGAGGTCGTAGAGAGTATTTCGATACAGGCTGCTGGTAATCCTTTTTTTGCCGAGGAGCTTGCTCGTGATGTAGGTGCACAAGTGGAGGATGACCTTCAATCCCGCTCATTGCCAGACGCGGTTACAGCACTGCTAGAGCGACGCTTGCGTAGGCTCAGCCATGATTGTCAAACACTACTAGGGAAAGCCGCCGTTCTTGGAGGCTCCTTCGAGCTACAACAACTCCTGCCTATGACTCAGGAATATTCAGAAGATACCGTACTCGATTTATTAGATGAGGTGCTACAAGAAGGTTTACTGACAGAAGAGGGAACGGGGGCACATATTTTCTATCAATTCTGGCATCCATTAATTGTAAGCCACCTCTATAACCGTCTCTCAGCAGCACGCCGCGCACAACTTCATAGACGAGCTGCGGATGCAATTAAAGCAACACAGTCAGCCGTGACACAGGCAACAATAGCAGCAGCCGTTTTTCATCATCTTCGTAAAGGGGGCGGCGAGACACGAGATGTTGCATACTACGCTGAGCTTGCCGGCAATCAAGCATATTCACTGACTGCATATTCTGAAGCACAATACTATTATATGCAAGCACTTCTTACTCTTGTCTATGAGAACACTGTAGAAAACGCAGCAGTTTCTGTTCTCGTTCAACACATTACAACTTCTTTCACAACACGCCCATCAACACGTGCTCATCATCTGCTACTACTCTGTCACCTCCTCGAATTAACAGCCGAGTGTAGTTTCGTCCTGGGGAACTTTGAAGAGGCACGGACTCTTTATGAAACCGTTCTTGCCTTACGAACGAGTACGATGTTTAAAGAGCAAATATATATGCTAGATGGTAACACGGAGCTACTCTACAAACAAGAAGTACAGATACAAGCCCTGCTCTGGCGTGAGATCGTATTTTCCTGGAGGGCAACGGGAACATATGACAAAGCGCATGAGGGATGCAATAAAGGGAAAGAAGTTTTACGGGAAGCTCATGAAACCTCCTGTGCAGCATGGGCATGTCTTCATCTTGCAACTGGCGAAATTCTACGCTATGAAGGAAGCTATCAAGAGGCACGTCGTTACTCTCAAGAGGCACTAGCGATGCTTCAACAGTTTGTTCAGCCTACTGCATCAGAACACCTCACTCCACTACTTGCCTGGAGTTCTGTAGAGCAACAGGCAACGAAAGAACAATATACGATAACTCGTTCACTCACAAAAATAGAGAGGGCATTGAGTGGAGATGCAGTAGACCTGGCATATGCATACGAACAATTAGGGGTTATAGAAGCAAGCGTAGGCCACGCAAACGAGGCACAACGCTATATGCGTCTTGCCCTGACAGAATATGAACAACAAGAGCGCATTTCCGAAATTGTTCGCGTGTGCGGCAACCTTGGGGCTGTTTTCACCATGAAAGGCGAACACTCTGAAGCCCGTCTATTCTTACATCGTGCCCTGGACCTTGCTGAACGCTCTGGCGATTTACCTAATATTGCGTTTGTCACGAGCAATCTCGGCGATGTTGCTAGTCACTGCGGCGACCTGCTTGAAGCTGAGGCATGGTACAAACGTAGCCTGGGACTGGCAGAGCGTATCAATGATCGAGAGCATATTAGTTGGTGCTCCGTCCTTTTGGCTGATGTACAGCAAAACCTTGGGTATCTTCGTGAGGCAGCTATCAACTTGCATCGAGCAATACGTGTTGGACGCGCCATCAAAAATTTACGCTGCATCCGTTTTGCCCTTGTGAGCCTGGGTGATCTACGCATCACCGAAGCCATTATTGCTTGCAAGCTACAATCAATAGATATCGAAACACAGAGTCAATCATCCGTAGCTTGCCAACGCCTTCTTCGTCGCGCGAAATCTACTCTTCAATGTGCTATCTCACAAGAAGGGGTGGAGATGGAAACCATCATCAACTGCAAACTCTTGTTAGCGACAGTCTATTTCTTACAAGACGATTTACCCACTGCCCTACAAATAGCCTTACAAACACTTCAGAAGGCTCAAACACAAGAGACCATACGCCTCATTGGACGCGCCCAGTGTCTTCTTGGACGCATCCTTTCAGAACAGCAAAGCTATCACGAGGCAGACATCTACTTTGAACAAGCCATTTCGATATTTCGGGAACAAGAACTGTACCTGGATTATGCTAGAACATTGCATGGATATGGCCTTTCACTTGTACAGCGTACTTGTGTAACTGAAGAGATGGGAACTGTATTACAAGCAAAGGATCTTTTTTTGTACCAACGTGGTATAGACCTTCTCTATGAAGCTCGTGCCATCTTTAATACTGCACATGCTACCATTGACTTTTCGTGGGCAGACCTCGTAATCTCAAAGTATACATCTTTAGTAACAGAAAGTGCCGTATAAATCATGACAGACGAAACACTCGCAGCCCTGCAACAACATACTCGTACACGACAATTCATAGAACAAAGTATCATGCAACTTTTTGCCTCAGAAGACGAGGGGCTACAACATGCGCTCGTAGCTGCAAAAGCAGCAGGTTTACCGCCAATTCAAATTTCTCCTATCCAGGGAAAATTCTTGCAGTTGCTTGCAACAATGTGCAATGCACACAACATCCTTGAAATTGGTTCTCTTGCTGGCTATAGTGGTATTTGGCTTGCACGTGCACTTCCCACGAGTGGACGCTTGCTCACATTAGAAATAGATCCCAAGCATGCTGAAGTTGTACGCAGTTCTTTTGCGTACGCAGGTGTTGCAGATCGTACAGAGGTACGTGTCGGCAGAGCACTTGATACGCTGCCAATCTTGATAAACGAAGCTCCGTTCGACCTCATATTTATTGACGCAGACAAACCTCCATATCCACAATATCTCGAATGGGCTCTACGCTTGACTCGACCTGGCAGTATCATCGTCGCTGACAACACTATTCGTAACGGTGAAAGACTTCGTGATCCTGCACAAATAACTACTGAGGTAGAGAAGGCAGTTGCACAATATAACAGGAACGTTGCACAGAATCCGCGTCTTCAATCACTCGCCTTCGCAATGGATGAAGACTATACTGACGGTTTCACAGTTGCCGTTGTTCGCCACGAGGAACAGTAACGACCTATGGTGACGGCAGAGATATTCATCAGGGGCATCTTCGCAGACAATCCAAGGAGGGAGAGAAACCTGCAAGTACCCTGCTAGGGCGTTACAAACGGTTCAGACGTTCCATGCAGGTCCGCCAACTTCTGAGCGTCACAAAGAAGCTATGCATTCACTCGGTGGGAGGCCGCTGCTTTCAACAAGACTTTCTGTTCTTCTGTGAGTCCAGAATAGATCAGGGTGCCATTATACTCTCTGAAAAGAAGAAGGACATCCCGACTGGCATATGGCTCTATCAGGCTGAAGAAGACCGAGGTACCGGGCAAGAACACTTGCTTGAACGCCTCGATAGGCCAGTCATCTATGTGAAGCCCCCATCCCGAGAGCAACGTCTTGATCAAGAACTCCCAGAGCTGAGGACTGAACCCATTGTCACTGAGTGGATGAGCCCATTGCTTGACGATCACCTCGCCACTCTGCTTGTAGATAGCCACGGCAGCATCATCGATTGGAAATGATTCAAGGAGCAGTGTCTCCTCAATCGTATCAAGAAGGCGGTCAGCACCCTTCTCATCCTCAAAAATGAGGGCGATTACAGTACTATCAGCCATGTCGTTGTTCCTCTTTTCTTCTGTCTTCTTGAGTGAAGGGCGTGTTTGCTTCTCCGCGTTATAGTCGGACTAGGACTTTGATCGCCTGTCGCTTATCTCTGAGTGTGGCGGATGGACGAACGACACCAACCCTTCTGAATCTTGTCTCATGCGTGGAGTATTTGTCTGGAATACTATTGGAACGGCTGGAGCACTTTTGTGCTCAAAATATCCCCGTTGTCCTCCCCATACATCTTTTCCTTCTAAAAAGGCATCTGCACGGAAGTCAAAGCATCAGAAGAGCTGATGTCGCTAGCTCAGCGAGTCTTCACGTACTGACGCCGAAGCGGGCCAGCAGGAGGGAGACCGCTCACCCCCTGATGTTCTGGTAGCCGTCCTTTACCCAAGCCGAGATGATCGTTGCGTACTGGTCGGCGGCATCCTCCCACGGGAAATGTCCTGTGTCCAAGATGTCGAGCTTGTTATTGGGTAGCCGCTCGTGCAGGTATTCGCCGTTGCCAAGCGGCACCAAGTCGTCGCGACGGCTGCTGATGATTTGGACTGGCGTTTGAATCTCCGACAGGAGTTCCCGGAGGAGAGGCAAGTCCTGCGGATAGCTACGCACATACCTCATCGACTCTACAAAGCGGTCCTTTTCGTATGATTGGAGATAGTCCTCGCGTACCTCTTTGGGAAGCATGTATTGCTCGTGACCCGCATCGAGTGCATTGCCGATGGTGCTCCGAGGGTCTATAGCTCGGAATGCCTCAAGATCGGGAGCGTCGATGATGTCCTTTAGTACACCTCCCACTTGAAGCGGGTAGGCAATTGCGCCGTTTCCGACCACGAGGCTACGCAGCTTTCCAGGGTGGAGTGCCGCTGCGAACAGTACTGCTGCGGTTCCAACGTCTGGAGCCACGACATGTGGCGTCTCCAGCCCCCACTCGTCGATGAATCGAATGAGGAACTCGCCCATCGCCCGAGGCGAGAGCAGGTTGTCCCTGCGCTCGGACTGACCAAAGCCTGGAAGGTCGATAGCAATGAGGTGCGAGTGCTGAGAGAGCGACTGCCAGATCGGCAGGAACGCATACAGGCTCTCCGGCCAAGGGTTCGTCAGCAGAATGGCACGGTCCTGATGCCCGTCGCTCTCGGCGTACCGCAGAGGAATTCCATCCACGGTTCGGAACTGGACCTGCATGGCTTCACTCACGAGAGTGCTCATAGTGTTTCTCCTAGTGACAGAACGAGGGACTACAATGATCATCATACGATGTGCGGCATATACCACACACATGTGAACAGGTTGAATAGATACGTCTGTCGTTCGGTGACCTTCTGGTGGCCGATACATAGGTATCCAGGTATCTCGGAGAGAGGAGTGGAGTTGCTACACCGCTGACGGCAACTCCTCTGTTCCTCTTCTCATGACTGTGTTTCGCACGCTCCATTGGAAGAATGTTCAGTGTGCTTCCCTATAGTGACTCAGACAAGCACTAGTGCTTGTGCCGCGGTCAGGATCAGGTCGGCGACCACATGGGGATGAGAGATCATGGACACGTGGCTGGCTGCAATCGATGAGGTAGTTGCTCCTGCCCGCTGGGCCATGAAGTGTTGACCTGCGGGCGGAATCATCTGATCCTGCTCGGTGACGAGATACCATGATGGCAACGCTTTCCACGCTGGTTCTCCATACGGTGTCTCATCCAGAAACGCACCTGTTGCAAGCGGCTTCTGCACAGCCGCAAGTACACGTGCATGAGCTTGATCGACATCAGGGGCGAAGTATTGCACAAACCCCTCCCGGTCGAGCCAGATAAACCCTTGCGCATCAGTACGGAACGCTACTGCTCCAGCCGGTGATGGTCCTCCCGTGGCCAATGCCTTCAGCGTCTCTCCTTCCGCAGGGGCGAAACCCGACACATACACCAGGCCAACCACACGAGGCGCATCCTTGCCAAGTCCGGTGATGACCGCACCACCATAGGAATGGGCGACGAGAAGTGTAGGACCGGTCTGGGCACTCAACACCTGCCGAACCTTCGTAATATCGCCAGCAAGCGAAGCCAAATCAAGCTGGACAGCTGTGACAGTCGAGCCTGTTTTCTGCAGGCGCTCAATGACCGCGCTCCAACAGGAACCGTCCGCCCAGGCTCCATGAACCAGCACAATGTTCTCCACCTGAGGAGTCTGCTTGTGTGTAAAGATGCTCATTATTTTCTTTCCTTTCGCTCGCAGAACGAGCCTTGCTCCCAGACGAGGAAGTTTCCTCGTCGTTGTGTGTTCTCTCCGTTGCGCGTCGTTCACCTGCCCATGTGCTATCATAGAGGCGTGAAGTCAGAGGATGAGTCTGAAGCCACATGACAGTCCCCCAGACTCTCCTCCATTAGTGAGGACTCGCATGAAGCGCATCCAACACCCTAAGTATACTGGGAGGACGCGGGGAAATCAGGGTCCAGCAGGTCCCATACCACGTCCCCTCACGTCCCATCCGCGTACGCGCCATCGAGTCCACAGAAAGGAACCCGATCATGAGTCGGCCCTTCTATGGAGAGCGTGATTATGCCTTTGGCCAGGCAATGCTGACCCTGCGCACACGCATCGGGGTGACGCAAGCAGACCTCGCCGAGGTGGTGGGCATCACGCGCAAAGCGATTAGCAGATGGGAGGCTGGTGACACGTACCCTAAGCCTCCCCACCTGAAAGCACTGCTCACGTTCGCTCTGAAGCATCGAGTGTTTCTAGTCGGGCATGAGGAAGAGGACATCCGGGCTTTCTGGCACGCTGCCCACCAGAAGGTGTTGCTCGATGAGCAGTGGCTGCGTGAGGTATTAGGTCAGCAGCACCCCCAACTGACGCTCCTCCCTCACCACGTCGAGGAGACGAGCAGCGCGCAGCAGAGCATCACTCAATCGGGGCCGGAACCACGGGTGGATTGGAGCGACGCGTTGGTCGTACCGAACTTCTATGGACGTGCTGGGGAGGTAGCCCTGCTGACGCAGTGGATCGTCGAGGAGCATTGTCGGGTAGTCAGCGTGTTGGGTCTGGGCGGCATTGGTAAGTCAGTGCTCACCATCAGCCTCATGCACCAGGTAGCCGAGCGATTCGAGGTGGTTATCTGGCGGTCCTTGCGCGATGCGCCCGCCTGTGAAGCATTGTTGGATGAGTGCCTTCAGGTGCTTGCTCCCCAAACACTCCGCGACGTGTCAGTCGGACTCGAACGACGCCTTAGCTTCCTGCTAGAGTGTTTGCGCCATACTCGTGTCCTGCTGGTGTTAGACAACCTGGAGACAGTGCTGGAGGAAGGCCAAAGCATGGGCCACATGCGTCCCGGCTACGAGGGCTACGCTCACCTCCTGCGTCGGATGGCCGAGACCGAGCATCAGAGCTGCCTGCTCATCACCTCCCGAGAGAAACCGAGCAACCTCGTGACACTGGAAGGCAGTCGCTCAGCTGTGCGTGCTTTGCGCCTTGCTCAGTTAGATATCGACGCGTGTGAACGGTTGTTGGCAGAAAAAGATGTCGTGGGCCGCGTGGCTGAGCAAACGCGGCTGATAGAAGTGTATGCAGGCAATCCTCTTGCCTTGAAGATCGTCGCGCAAACCATTGTAGAACTCTTTGGGGGCTCGATCACACAGTTTCTGGAACAGGGCGAGGTCGTCTTTGGAGAAGTTCGCGAACTGTTGAGTGAGCAATACGACCGCCTCTCCGGTCTGGAACAAACGGTCCTCTATTGGCTCGCGATTGTGCGTGAGCCGATGACGGTGAGCGAGTTAGACACTGTGTTAGTGGCTCTCAGACCTCCAGGGGAGCTACTTGAAGCTTTCGACGGGCTTCTGCGGCGTAGCCTCGTTGAGCGTGGGCAGCGCGCGGGAAGCTTTACACTGCAATCGGTAGTGCTAGAGTATATGACCATGCGGCTCATCACAGAGGCGAGCCGTGAACTGGAGCAGGGACAACTTGTACGCCTCCTCCAGCATGGACTCTCCCAAGCCAGTGCTAAGGACTATGTGCGACAAATCCAGGAGCGGCTCCTGTTAACGCCCCTACTTGCACGCATGCAGAATATGCTTGAGGGGCATATCACTGTTGAGGAACAATTATGCTCTTTGCTTGATCAGCTACGCACATGGGCCGAGAACACTCAGGGATATGGGCCAGCAAATCTGACGATGTTGTTACGCGTGTCGCGGAGGAACTTGCGCGGCCTCAACCTGTCACATCTCTCGTTGCGTGACCTGTATCTCCAAGATGTCGAGATGCAAGACACAATACTTGCCAATGCGACCTTCCAGGGGTGCATTTTTACGGAAGCATTCGAGGGCATCTCAGCAATTGCGGTGAGTACGAGTGGACACTCCTGGGCCGCGGGTAGTGAGCGGGGAGAAGTATGGATATGGGACGCAGGGGGCCAGCACTTGTACCGTATGTGGCGGGCCCACACGGACAGGATACGAGCACTCGCGTTTAGCCCGGATGGACGCACCTTGGTGACGGGAAGCTGGGATAACACGGTGAAACTGTGGAATGTTGTCGGTGGTGCGCTGCTCTGGTCGGACTGGCACGCGGGTAATCTCGCCAGCGTCGCCTTTGCCCCCGATGGACGTTTGCTTGCTACCAGTGGGGGCACGGATGCGACGGTTCATCTCTGGGATACCCAGAATGGCATGCGTACCCAGACCCTCGTGCATTCCTATCTTGTGTCTGCGCTTACCTGGAGCCCTGATGGACGTTTGCTTGCCAGTGCCAACTCCGATGGGAGCATTCGGGTGTGGGAACGGCCCTGGATACAGACAATCACCAGCATTCAGACGCTTTCAGGACATACGAGATGGGCAATGGGACTGGCCTTTGCCCCCGACGGGGACCTCCTCGCCAGTGGGAGCTGGGATGGAACAATCAAGCTGTGGGAGCTGCCCAGCGGCCAGGTGTACCTGACGCTTATAGGGCATACGGATCGGGTGAATCGTGTCGCCTGGAGTGGTGATGGTCAGACACTTGCCAGTTGCAGTCGAGACAGGACGATTCGGCTCTGGAATGTTACAGACGGGAGGTCTCGAGCAGTATTGCTGGGGCATACCGCTGATATATCCGGTCTGACGTTCACGCCTGACAACCATAGTCTGCTCAGTAGCAGTATCGATGGCACCTTGCGTTTGTGGGAAGTAAGCAGTGGGCGGTGTATGCGCGTCATGCATGGGTACGTGTCCTCCCTCTTCGGCATTGATTGGAACCCCAATGGCACTCAGTTGGTCAGTGGAGGCACAAATATGCTCGTTACCGTGTGGGATGTGAATGGTGGAACGCTAGACAGAGAATTGCGCGGACATCGCTGGACTGTGTCTGGTGTGGGATGGAGTCCTAATGGTCGATGGCTGGCAAGCAGTGGATGGGATAATACCATACGGTTGTGGAATATGGCCTCTGGAACCTGGACACAGATTCCAGAGTATCCAGACGATCCCGACACCATTTTCTTTAGTGTCGCGTGGAGCCCAAGTGGTGCCCACTTGGCAAGTGGAACGTATAATGGTGGTGTGTTAGTGTGGGACATAACAGCACACTCTGGGCACTGGTTGGGACGTCAGCTTCCAAGCGGGATTCGGCAAGTAGCGTGGAACCCAGACGGCACTCGACTCGTCGGTACTGGAGACGAGAACATCGTCTATGTATGGGATGTCCTTAATCGCACTCTTTTACAACAACTGCCAGGACATCAAGGCATCGCCACATGCGTCGCCTGGAATGCTAATGGAACATGGCTGGCTTCTGGTGGTCGCAGCCAGGAGCGTGGGTCACTCCTGGTGTGGGATATGCAACGTGGGGAGCGCATATTTGCCTGTGTGGAGCAGGTAGAAGTAATTTCCGCAGTCGCTTGGGGTTCAAGCGAGAAGACGCTGATCAGTGGAGACAGTGAAGGGAGGCTCTGCTGGTGGGATGTGCCCAGTGGAGAATGCATACGGGTATGCAAAGCCCATCAGGGGACGGTTCAGTCGCTGAAAGTGAGTCCAGATGGTCGTCGGCTAGCAAGTTGTGGGGATGATGGAGCCATCATGCTCTGGGATGTGCAGAGTGGTGAGCATCTGCAAACGCTGCGTCGTGATCGGCCCTATGAACGATTGAATATAACAGGAATGAGAGGAGTGACCGAGGCGCAGAAGGCGACGCTCTATCAGTTGGGAGCGATTGAGGATGTTCCCGCGTCAAGTATGTAACGCGCTTATCCCGACTGCCATCGCTCCCTTGAACAAATTCATGTATTCGTGAAGTGGTGCATGAAAAAGATATCCTTTGACAGCATACACGTCTCCTGTACTAAAAGCGCGAAAGACCTCTTATATCGAACACACGATACTACAACAAGGACGTGCGTGGGAGACCAGGTCCTAACACGAGCAAATACCCGATGAGAGCGAGGAGTCCCAAGGCAATCCAGAGCCAACTTCGCTGAGGAACAAGAGCCATTTCTGACGTGGTTGCGCGTACTCTTCGTGTAAAGGCGTTGATCCACAGTAACCAGATGGTTCCTCCAAAGGAGGAGGCAGCAGCAGAGATGAGAATGAGTGTTGGACTCGTTGGATTGAGGACCCCTGCAAGAGTATTTGCGGCACTCCCTGCAAGGTACGCGGTCAAAGTAAGAGCCAAGGCTCGACGACCCCGCAGGCGTGCATCTCGTCCAAGAAATGGGTCGATATGACGTGCGCCCCAAAGCAATCCCGCGAACGAGAGAAGAACGCCGAGGAGAGTCAGACTCAGTCGCCAGAGGAAGACATTGGGAAGACCCTGCACAAAATCGTTCCAGTCTCCGATACCCAGGAAAGTCAGGACCATCAAGTAGCCACCGGGAATGAGCAGGTTGTTAGTCGCAAGCAACCACAGAAAAAAGCGTGTTGTGGGTGTTGTCCGCGCCGTCACACGGAGGAGCACCATCGCAAGACCCGCTAGAAGGAGATTGGCGACACACCCTGCCGCCGCGACCACACGGACTTTCCAGGCAGCAATACCGATGAAACTAACTTCGAGATCGACCGAGGTAACCCGTTGGACATGAAGGCCGACTAAAATGGCAGCACAACCATGTCCCAGAGCTTCATGAGCAAGTGTGCTCAGAAAATAGGTGACGATTGCAATTGCGGCAACCGTCAAAATATCGACACGGGCAGATGTGTCGAGAGGAAGAAATGATTCCGAGGAGTTAATGGATGATGTACTCATAAAACGCTGAATTCCCTTTCCCAAGACTGTAGTGGAAGAGTAGACACGAACAGTATACCAGAGCAAGGGCAACGAAAGGTAGCATGTGGGTTACCCACAGTGGTAGCCCACTTTAAAGAGATTTTTTATATCCTACCTCAAACTATATACCGGAAAAAATCGGTATTGATATCTCTATCTTTGCTCAAGAATCATGCGAATTCATGGGTTAAATTGGGAATTTATTGTCTTTTGATACAATAGATGTATTTCTGACAAAATTCAAAGTCTTGTTTTGTTACTTCTGCCCCTTGACAAATTGAAAATTATCAATAATACTTAGTATAATTCTACCGTAAAAGAAGGTGTCGGGAAATGAAACAATCCCTCTCTAAACGTAGTACGATTGCATCCATTGCATCTCTTGCTGGCGTCTCTATTCCTACCGTCTCGCGTGTTCTTCATAAGCGTCCAGATGTTGCACCTGAGACGCGCAAGCGCGTGGAGCAAGCCATCGAAGAAAGTGGGTTTATTCGTAGCCGCGTAAAACAGGGCTTAGGGAAGAAGAGTAGCGGCATCGTTGACATGCTGGTACCAGGTCTCGATAATCTCTATTCTCTTGAGATTGTGCGCGGTGTCGAGGCAGTACTGTCGCGAACACATTTACGACTGGCACTCTCAGCCACACACGATACTCTGCAGCTAGAACAACGCTGGCTCACCAAAATTCTCGAAAGTGGAGCAACTGATGGTGCCATCCTCGTACTCTCATATGGGCAGAGGCACTACTTCGAGACACTCTATGAGCAGAATATTCCATGTGTTGTCGTTGATCAACGTGGAGAACTAAGTCCCGATATTCCTTCAGTAGGAGCAACAAACTGGTTTGGTGGACGGACCGCGACTGAGCACCTTCTTTCACTCGGACATCAGCGTATCGCCATCATTACAGGTCCTCCATCGGTCCGTTGTAGTCAGGACCGACTTGCTGGCTACCGGGCTGCACTAGACGACGCGGGCATTCCCGTTGATCCGGCTCTTATACGCTTGGGAACGTTCGTACAAGAGAGTGGATATGATCAAGCATGCGCATTATTAGAGTTGCCCGAACCACCAACGGCTATCTTTACAGGGAATGACATGCAGGCTATAGGTGTCTACAGTGCTCTGCGCGTTCGCGGCTTGCACATACCTCAAGATATAAGCGTCATTGGCTTCGACGATATCGCCCTCGCCTCCACTCTTATGCCTGCGCTTACTACCGTGCGTCAACCTCTTGTGGAGATGGGCCGAGTAGCAACGACGATGTTGCTTCGCCTGATTGCAGGAGAACCCCTTGATAGTACACGTGTCGAACTAACGACAACACTCACTGTTCGTGATTCCTGTGCTATGTACCACCCACGAACAGAGAAAGGAGAATGAAAAGGATACGTGACCATTTGTAGAGGAAGGATTTTGTGCTTTGAATCCTTGACTGTCAGAGCATACCAGGTTCCTTCCCTTGGCTAACCACTGATAGACGCTGTATGTAACATTTTCATCTTGTACTTAGACACGTTCACAAACGAAAAGCCATTGCGAAAGAGATGCAGTGGATACCTTCACCTAGACGTAGGAAATAATACCGGGCGTGCTGAAAACAGCTCAGTAGGCAGAGATGCCAGGAAGGCAATGCAATGAATGCAAAGCTATCACGTCGTACTTTTCTAGAGGTTGCAGGAGGAGCCGCACTGACAACAACGCTGGCCGGTTGTTTTGGTGTTGGAGGCAGTCAAACAACTACCACAGGAAGCAGCAGCATAGGAACTGTTGAAGTGTGGGATATCCGCACTGGAAATGAACAGAAAGTTGTCCAGGCTGCTGTGGCTGCTTACAATAGCGCGCAGAAGGCAGCTAAAGCCCATGTTGACTTCTTTGAGAATGATCCTTACAAACAAAAACTCCAGGTGGCAATGGGGGCAAAAAATCCGCCCAATATTTTCTTTGGGTGGGGCGGTGGTATCCTTAAATCCTACGTCAATGCAGGTGACGTATATGATTTGACCCCCGATTTGAACGCTGATCCTACCTGGAAAAACAAATTTTTCCCATCTGTCCTCTCTAACGCCGCCTTCAATGGCAAATACTACGGTATTCCTAATGCTGGAATGCAGACGGAACTCTTCTTTTATAACAAGGATATCTTCTCCAAGTACAAATTGAATCCCCCGACCACATGGTCAGAGCTACTCAACATCATCACTGTGTTGAAGAAGAATAGCCTCATCCCGATTGCGCTTGCCGGAGGGAGCCAGTGGCCGTACCTGATGTATGCGGAGTTCCTTGTTGATCGCATCGGTGGTGCAGACGTTTTTAAGACTGTCTTTAATGGTCAACCTAATGCATGGTCGGACCCCGCTTTTATCAAGGCGAACACGATGATTCAGGACCTTGTCAAGATGGGAGCCTTTGGTACGTCCTACACCTCAACCAGTGCTGACTCCAACCAGGACGCTGCTCTAGTCTATACGGGGAAAGCTGGAATGATGCTGCAAGGAAACTGGAATTACTCGGTGGTCCAGACCAATAGCCCTGACTTCATTAGCAGTGGAAAACTTGGTTGGTTCCCCTTCCCTGCGGTAGAGGGCGGCAAAGGAGACGCGAAAGACGTCTACGGAAACCCGTGCAATTTTTACTCGGTCTCTACTGCCTCAAAATCGACCAAGGATGCGGTCGATTACCTCAAGAATGGCGTTTTAACTGATGCGATGATCAAAGGCTTCATCAACGTGGGAGACGTGCCACCCGTCCAGGGTCTTGAGTCACAACTCGCAGCTTCCCCCAATGGCGAGTGGCTGACGTACAACTACAACATGGCGAAGAACGCACCGAACTTCCAGCTGTCCTGGGACCAGATATTGTCTCCAACGCAAGCGCAAGCGAGCTTGACCAACCTGAGCCAGGTGTTCTTGAACCAGATTTCTCCTGAGACGTTCTCTAGCAACATGAACAAAACGATCAGTTCTTAATAAGCACATGGGTTCCCTTATGTACTGGTTCGCTTCAAAGCTAGCTATTCCTTGATAGCTTTGCCTCGTAAAATCAGTACACATAATGGTCTCCTCTTCAGCCTTGAGGAGGAGACCACCATGCATGGACGCACTATGCCCGGCAGCAGTGATATCCCCCAGCTCAGATAGGAGAGCGCAATGAGCGCAATAACGAAAATGCCAAAGACCGTACAACGGTCCAACTTGTTCGCAGTGCTCTGGACCATGCCAGCACTCCTCTTTTACGTTGCCTTCGCCATCATTCCTCTCTTTATTGCCCTCTACTACAGCTTCACGAGCTGGAATGGATTGGCACCCGCTCAATGGATTGGTTTAGGCAATTGGCGTGCTCTCTTTTCCGATCAAGTCACCCTCACGTCTCTCATCCTTACAATCCAGGTCATGGTGATCAGTTGGATCGTACAAACCCCAATTAGTATCTTGCTCGGCGTCTTTATGGCAGGGAAACAACCGTATCGCAGTGTCTTGGGCGTGCTATATTTCCTGCCCTTACTCTTTTCCGCCGTTGCCATCGCTCTCACATGGCAGAGTATGCTCGACCCGAATTTTGGCCTAGTCAATCCCTTACTAACCGCACTGGGCCTTTCAGGATTGACAAGAGTCTGGCTCGGAGATCCTCACTTGGCCTTTTACGTGGTGATGGTCATCGTGTCCTGGCAGTTCATCCCGTTTCATGCGCTCCTCTACCTTGGCGGTGCCCGGCAGATTCCCAAAGAACTCTACGAAGCTGCCACTATCGATGGCGGTGGACGCATTCAGAACTTTTTCGCCATCACTTTGCCGCAATTGAAATATACCATCATCACCTCGACCACCTTGATCTTTACCGGTTCGCTCACCTACTTCGACCTCTTCTGGGTGACGACGCAGGGTGGACCCGGTTACGCGACACGCGTACTCCCTCTTCAAATGTATATCACAGCCTTTCAAAACGAGCAAGTAGGCTATGGAAGCATGATTGCCGTTGTCCTAGCCGCCTTTGGTATCGTCCTCTCGTTTATCCTGCTGCGTTTTAGCGGCTTTAGCAAAATGTCGAGTCAGTTGGAAGGATTATAGGTATGGCCACTCATCCTCAGGCACAAAACACGATACACACTGAGCTATCACAGCAAACGGTGATTGCTGCACCACGGCCAAAACGTCAGTTCAGTCAAAGCAGCCTCTGGGAGATTGTCCCTGTACTATTCGGCATGATTTGGCTCGTGTTTTCTTTTTACCCAATCCTCTATATGCTGTTCACGAGCCTACGCCCACAACAATTCCTGTTCACGGACGTTCCCTGGTCGTTTCCATCACACCCAACGCTTGAGAACTACGCCACGGTGTTGGAGAACGGATTCTTTACCTACTTCGCCAACACAGTTTTCGTCACGGTCATAAGCGTCTTCATGATTCTGGTGGTTTCCCTACTAGCGGCCTACGCGATTTCACAGGCACGAAGCCGCTATACGCGGAACATCTTCAACCTTTTCTTGCTTGGACTCGCGATCCCTTTGCAGGCAACGATCATCCCAATTTATGCTATTGTCTCCAACTTGCATCTCTACGATACTCTGTTTGCGCTGATCCTGCCCTCTATCGCCTTCGGCATTCCGCTGTCGATTCTTGTGCTCGTCACGTACATCAGGGACATTCCTCATGAACTCCATGAGTCGATGCTACTGGATGGTGCGACTCACTGGCGCATTTTGAATAACCTGGTTCTCCCGCTTTCAAGACCGGCGATTATAACCGTCATCATTTACGAGACGATCCAGGTTTGGAACAGCTATCTCTTCCCGCTGGTTCTTACTCAGAGTCAGAGTGTGGCCGTGCTTCCGCTCTCGCTCGCGAATTTCAGAGGACAATTTACGACCAACGTCCCGGCCATTCTGTCAGCGGTCTTCCTATCAGCAACTCCGATTATCCTACTCTACATCTTTGGGAGACGCCAACTGCTAGGTGGCTTGGTTGCGGGCTTCTCCAAGTAAAATAGTCTATGATTGGTCTTGCTCGTCAGCAGAAATATGGAAGCAACGAATTACAGAAGGAGCATTCGCTTGTCAACTCTATCATATCGCGATCCAGGCGTCTCGATTGAGGAGCGCGTTGAAAATTTATTGTCATGTATGACGCTGGAGGAGAAGTTAGCTCAGCTAGGCTGTCTCTGGAGTACAGAGTTCATCAGTACTGGTACCTTCGATGCCGATTTTGTCGCTCAGAAGATGCCGCACGGTATTGGACAGGTGACGCGCATCGGAGCCTCTACAGGACTCCATCCCAATGAGAGTGCTGCATACATGAATGCGCTCCAAAAAGTGGCTCTCGAACGTACAAGGTTGGGTATCCCGATTATGGTGCACGAGGAGTCTACTGGCGGCTTCTGTCATCGTGATGCGACGGTCTTCCCCCAGGGTATTGGCCTGGCTGCCACCTGGAATCCAGAACTTGTTCGAGAGGTGGCCGGGGTCATTCGCGCACAAATGCGAGCAGTTGGTGCTCGACACGCGCTGGCACCAGTTCTCGATGTCGCTCGCGATCCACGTTGGGGAAGAGTCGAGGAAACGTATGGAGAGGACCCTATGCTCATCGGTGCTATCGGTACTGCCTATGTTCAGGGCCTGCAGAGCGATGACCTGTCTCACGGTGTTGCCGCTACCGGAAAACACTTTCTTGGCTACGCCCTCTCAGAGGGTGGACGCAACTGGGCACCTGCTCAAATAGGCCCACGAGAGCTACGTGAGGTGTATGCCGAACCGTTCGCTGCGGTGATACGCGACGCTGGTCTGGCGACAATTATGAACTCGTATTCGTCGGTTGACGGCTTACCCTGCGCCGGTAGCCGATCTATTCTCACTGGCTTACTGCGTGAGGAACTCGGCTTTCAGGGGACAGTCGTTGCCGATTATACGGCTGTCGTTATGCTCATGAGGTATCACCATGTCGCAGCCAGCAAAGGAGAGGCGGCTCGACAGGCCCTGTTTGCCGGCCTAGATATGGAACTGCCAAGCATCGACTGCTATGGAGAAGTGCTGCAGGCTGAGGTTGAGGCAGGCCGTGTCTCTCAGGCAGTGCTTGATACCGCTGTCCGCCGAGTGTTACGGCTTAAGTTTCAGCTTGACCTCTTCGATCATCCCTACGTCGATGAAGAACGTGCCAGCGCAGCTTTTCAAATGCCAGTGCAGCGTGCATTGTCTCGCAAGGCTGCTGCCGAGTCGATCATCCTCTTGACCAACACGGGTATCCTCCCACTATCACCGACGATAAAGCATGTGGCTGTCGTTGGACCGGGAGCGGACGACGAGCGGCTCCTACAAGGTGATTATCACTACCCCTCTCACCTGGAGATGATATACGCTGTACCTGATACCCTAGATCTCGGCGAACTGGCTGTGCCGCAGGCTAGCGGAAGGTATGCTCCCGGCCCATATTTTACCCCCCACATTACCCCTCTCGCAGGGTTGCGCGCCACCCTTGGACAAGAGGTAGAGGTCCGCTATGCAAAGGGATGTGACGTTTTGGGTGACGACCGCTCAGGCTTCGAGGAGGCACTACAGGTGGTCAAAGGAGCGGACGTTGCAATCGTTGTCGTTGCTGGCAAGAGCGGTCTTCTACGGCCAGTGACGGTAGGAGAGGGAAATGATGCGACCAATCTCGATCTGACTGGCGTTCAACAAGAGCTGATCACCACACTGGCACAAAGTGGGACCCCGCTGGTTCTTGTGGTGCTCAGTGGTCGTGTTCATACACTTACCTCGCTTGTCGATAACGCTGCGGCCCTCTTACAGGTCTTCCCACCAGGAGAAGAGGGGGGCAATGGGCTAGCCGATATCTTAACCGGCAAGATAAATCCCGCGGGCCGCTTGCCAGTCAGCATGCCACGCTCGGTCGGCCAGATACCGAATTATATGGGCACGCGAGCCGGTGGAGATCGCGCGATGTTCTTTGGCGATTATATCGACTCGCCGACCACGCCGTTGTTCCCTTTTGGACATGGTTTGAGCTACACGACCTTTGCATATGAAAACATGATCGTGCAGGCAAAGAGCAGTACAGAGCTTATCGAAGTGTCGGTCACTGTACGCAACATAGGGAAACGTGCAGGTGACGAGGTCGTACAGTTCTACTGTCGCGACGAGGTAGCCTCGGTGGCTCGCCCTCAACAACTGCTCGTCGGCTTTACACGCCTCTCGCTTGATGCTGACCAAGCACGCAGAGTAACATTCGTCGTACATCCATCGCGCCTGGCCTTTTATGATCCCGAGATGCGGTTCGTGACCGAACCTGGCGAGTTTACCTTTAGCATAGGTGCATCCTCGCGGGATATTCGCGCAGAACAAATCGTGACGCTTGAGGGAAGAGTTGCTGAGTACAAACAATACGAAGTTATCGCGACAAAAGTTCTCATCGACTGAACTCTCCTGATTGGTTTTGCGGTAGTGATCAAGGAAGAATGCACTCGCTTAGTCGCGATTGACAAGCTCTTCCTTTTTACCGAGTTCCCCTCGAAGAGGGCTTTCGTCCTTTGCGCGAATACCACGAATCGCGTGTACCGCGTTCTGCTCTCGAAAGCCCTTCTCAAGAGGCGAACTCAGAACAATGCAAGCCTCCTATACTGATGCTTCTGCGTGCCGCTCTGTGCAACAGAGAACTCCCACAGATCGCGACACTTGTGCCTCTTACAAGCTCCCATTCGAATCTTCCGCCCGGTGTAGCACTCTCTCCTGCCTGGATTCCGTTCAGAGGTTGAAAGTGTGGCTCTCACCAGACCTGATCTCACGGACCTGATCTCCAACACCCAATGTAACTGACCTGTTCAGGCTGTCGATCTCGGTGTTAACCCGCAGAAGGTCGTCCTCGAGAGTGACCTCGATCAGCAGCCCTCTGAAACGCATAGGCAAGGTCAGGCCACGCAGATGGTTCATAGCCTTGGGGTTGAAGTAGAGGACACCATCGCGAATCGCCTCACCCATATAGCTACGTTGCACCAAGTCTAGCGTTCCCGACATCACACCCATGTGGATACCCTCGGCTGTGGTGCCGCCTTGCACATCGCCAATGTCGCTCTCCAATGCCACCATGTACCGCTCCCAGGAGGTCGTTAGGTCGATCTCAGAGTAAATCCCGGCATACGTGACGAAGCTCAAAGTGGATCCGTGTGAGGTTCGGGCATCATAATAGGCGACGGTCGAGTGCAGCGTCTCAGGTGTATACGAGTAGCTCAGGCGCTCGAATATTTGCTTCAGCTCGTCCTGTCGGAACAGGTAGAACAATAGCACGGTGTCTGCCTGCTTCGACAATTTATAGCGATCAGGCTCCTTTCCCTCCGCTCGCAGGATGCGGTCAAGCCTCTGGATGTTGCCGTACTCGCGGCGATAGGCATCCCAGTCCAGTTCCTCCAGGTCCTCCCAGCCCTCGAACTGGCTGATGACGCCATCCACGTGGAAGGGGACGTACATCTTGTGACTCATCTCCTTCCAGATCTCGATTTCCTGGTCGGTGAGGTCTATCCGCTCACAGAGCGACCGCCGCCACCGAGCGGGCAGCATGGCAAGCAACTTGCCCGCAACATCACAGATCCACGCCACCATCACGTTGGTGTACGCGTTATTGCGTAGACCAGGCTCCTCTGAGTCTGGGTATTTCTCGTGGAACTCGTCCGGTCCCATGACGCCGTGAATCTCATAGCGGTCACGTACCGGGTTGAAGTGAGCGATGCTGGACCAGAAACGGGCGATCTCTATCATCATCTCGGCACCGGGTCCGAGCAGGAAGTCGGTGTCCCCCGTGGCCTGGATATAGTGCCAGATGTTGTAGAAGATGGCAGCGTTCACGTGCCTCTGATTCTGGCTCAAGTCCGATTCCCACAATCCTGAACGCGGGTTGAGGTGGACAACCTGAGTCTCTTCTTTCCCGTCGCTGCCACTCTGCCAGGGGTACATCGCGCCCTGATAACCGGCCTCGCGAGCCAACATACGGGCCTCGTCGAGTCTGCGGTACCGATACATCAGGAGACCACGCGTGATCTTCGGTAGCCGGAAGTTCAGGAAGGGATAGATGTAAAGCTCGTCCCAGAAGATGTGACCTCGATAGGCTTCCCCGTTGAGACCACGTGCGGGAACTCCGACGTCCAAGTCGGCTGTGTGGGAGGAGCAGGTCTGCAGAACGTGGGAGGCGTGAAAGCGTAGCAGAAACTGAACCCGGCTGTCGTTGGGCACTCGAATGTCGCAGTCGTCCCACAACTTGTCCCATGCACGCTGGTGACGGTCAAATGCTTCCTCAAAGGTACCGAAACGCCTGACCGCCTTCTCGGCATTGGTCAGGGGCTCGTTGATCGCCTGGTCATGAGAGGTGTAGAATGAGACCAACTTCTCGACACGGACCGGGTGTTCTTGCTGAAGAGTGAAGCCTAGTGTCTGATGGGCATAGTCCTCCATCTGATACAGCCCACGCTCGGCCTCCAACTCAGCCGAGTCTGCGTACACGCGTGTCCGTACTGCCTCGGCCACATAGATGCGAGATTGACGCGTTTGCGCTATCAGGGAGATCGTATCTGGACACGGAGTCCGACTCGACACAGGATGCAGGTGGCGTCCCTCAAGCTCCTGGTAGCGAGCGACGCCCTGATTGCTAACGCGAGCGTCAAGTGCCGTGATGACCTCCACTGGGCCAGACCAGTTCTCAGCCGTGAGAGTCCACTCCAGGGCCGCCTGATGCATATCGGCCATGCTGACGAAGCGTCGGCTGGAGAGCGTCGTCTCGCGACCCCGGCGGTCGCGGAAGCGAAGCGTGCGCATTACCATCGCGTTGCGGACATCCACCTCGTGTCGGTAACTCAGCAGCTCGACGTTCTTCAGGGTAATCGGCTCATCGCCGCCGATGCGGAGTTTGAGCACGAGCCAGTTGGGAAGGTTGACCAGGTCCTCATTGAGCACCGGGTGACCGCCCATGATGGTCGTCTCCCGATTGTAGCAGCCATGTGCATAGGTGCCCGGATAGTGGATATCGTCCACGTCGGCCCACTCGGCACTGCCACGGGTGCAGAAATAGCCGTTGCCGGTCGAGGTCAGTACCTCCCGCAGCCTCTCCTGCTCTGGCTCGAAGGAGTCGTAGGCGAGTGTCCACTCCTCCGGGTTGGGCTTAGATACCCAATTAGGCGGCATTGGCTTCCCCTCTACGGAGTACAGGGCGGCGAGCCTATTGAGAAACTCCTCCACCTCCCCAACCGTGTTCAGCACGTAGTCTGCGGAAGTGGTGCGGTTGGCGTTCTCAGGGTCGTCGGCATTTCCCACGAAAATGCCGATACCGCGCCCCGCCAAGGATCGGAAGGCGTTCTCGTCAGTAATATCATCGCCTAGATAGATAGGGATCACGTCTTCTCGGTCCAGGCCCAGCTCATCGAGCAGATAGAGCACCGCCTTGCCCTTGTCCCAGTCTAGTTTGGGCTGGATCTCAAAGACCATCTTGCCCGGTGTGACCTTGAGTTCCTCAGGATGCTCGCTGAGAATGGCATCAACGGTCTCCTTGACACGCGGTCTCTGTTCTTGTGGTACCAAGCGGAAATGAGCGGCCACCGAACGCTTCTTGGTCTCGACCAGGGTTCCAGGGATGTTGGCCAGCTCGGTGCGAAGCTGTGTCGCTACTTCTCGCAGCAGGCCCTCGAATGACGCGCCCTCTTCACGCTGAATGGATCCTCCTATTGGGCTCCAGATGTCGAAACCGTGGTCGCCAGCCACGAGCAGGGTGTCGAGTCCCATGAGCTTCTGCACGACTTTACGGTCGCGACCGCTAACAACACCCACGGGGACTCGTTCGGCCAGCTTCCGCACAGCCTCACGCATGCTGTCTGAGATCACGGCGTCCTGCGGCCGGTCTCGGATCGGAGTCAGGGTTCCGTCGTAGTCGAGGAACACGGCTAGCTGTTTGCCAACGAAATGCTGCGCCAGTGCCGCGCTCTCGTCGAGCGCGTGCGGGAGGTCACCGATCTGCCTCATCATAATTGTTTACCTGCCTTTGTAGGTGGAATATGGTAGAGAGTCACGGGTAAGAGCAAAAAAGTGAAGGAGCCGACACCAAACACCCTTTCTAGGGCGCGATCTCCCACATCTCCTTCCATTTAGTCAAATACATGAAAGAAATATTCATCCAGTATAGAAATGAAAGCTGTTGTAGTTTATAGAACCAGCGTCTCCCGGCGTGAACTTTCAAAAGTACGTCCAGGAGCAAACGTACTGATGTCCATTGTAGCGTGATCGAATGGAACTGGCATGGGCATATGACCATGAACAACGTCTCCTGCGAGTATGGCTTCGACTAACAGCGCGGTAACAGGAGCGTGCATCAGGCCGTGCCCCGAAAATCCAACTGCGTGAATAAGGTTCTGCCGATATGTATCATGGCCGATCAGTGGATTAGCGTCAGGCGTGGCTCCATAAAATCCAGAGGTTGTAGCTATTAAGCCTCCTGAGTTAGCGAGCTGTGGAGAGAATTCCTCCACTTGTCCAAGTATAGCGTATCCGTAGTTGTCAATACCGTTATCATGGCGAAATGGGGGATCAATACGGTCTTGGTCAGCATCACTGAAATGCACCTCTGAAGCTGTCTCGTGTCCCCAAGCAAGCAGCAAAAGATCACGTTCTGGTCGTGAGTGTGCCCCTCGATGGCTTCCTACCCCGTAGATAATCATAGGGAGTTGCTGCCACGCTGTTGCGTCTATAATGGGCTGCGAAGGTTTCAGGAAATAAAGGTAACGCTTGAGTGGAGCAACAGCGAGTCTCATACCACCAATTCGCGGACTAATGCGAGATGCCCAAGCATTAGTAGCGTTGACAAACCAATCTGCCTCAATCGTTCCCTTATTTGTCACCAACGCACGTATGCGATCCGTGCCTACTAGAGCACCAACAACCTCGGTATCCTGTTGTACCTGAACGCCAAGTTCTTTTGCCCGTCGGAACCCTTCGGTATAGATCATATGAGGTATGAGAAAACCATCAGTAGGACACCAAGTAGCTCCCGTCAAGCGGTTGGCGCTAAGAAAAGGCCAGCGTTCCTCGACATGCTGTGGAGTCAGCATTTCAACAGGAAGACCAAGGCTTTGCTGCATTCTCGCTGCTGTTTGTGCGTGCTGCCAGTTGTGGGCTACCTCATGTTGTCTGCGAGGTAGCCATGCTGGAATTGTATCGGGGTCTTCGTAGAGGAACAGGTAGCCGTTCTGTCGTATCACAGGTTGCTGACGGACATCTGCTGGACTGTGTAAGAGGTCATGGAAGTGGCTATACCACCACTCGCTATATTGCATTCCAACTACTGTCTCCTCAGTGCTGAACTGCGCTCGAATACCTGCCGCAGAACGACTGGAAGAACCATTACCCACCAGGGCTTTCTCAAGTACGGTCACGCGGAAACCACGTTCTGCAAGTCGCACAGCGATAAGCGCACCCGTTGCACCTCCGCCAATGATGACGACGTGTTCAGTGGAAGAGGAAACTGACATACCTCATTACCCTCCCTGGAATACAATCGCTGTTGAATACCTACTCGAAAGTTCATGAGCAGAGACTTACATTATATCTTATCCGTTTAACCTGTTGAGCACCATCCACGTAAGAATCATGTGGTATTCTTTCTCCATACAGGGTTTTATGCACGCACCAATGGTGGTGAAACTTTTGACTGAACTGGTTGTAGATGGCACAAGCTTTACTTATCCAATTGCGCCATTTACACTCGAACGTTTTCGCGCTGGACAACTGCTACAAACTACGCGTCTTCTTTAACCACGGAGGGTTCCTCATGCCGCTTGATACAGATTTCCACAGTCACGTCGTTCGCAGTTCTGCCCTACACATGGCACACTCTGCACACGAACATGGCATACGCGTTCTCGGCCTGTCTGAACACGTCTTTCAGATGGATGAAGCACGCGCACCATTGACACATATGGAACTAGAAGGACCCATCCTCACATTTCAGGAGTATATAGACATGGTGCATGCAGCAGGGCGGCCCGCAAGCGTTGATGTGCGACTCGGCTTGGAAGTAGATTTTATCCCAGAGAAAAATGAGGCTATTCAGGCATCTCTACAGGGCTATTCCTGGGATTTTCTCATTGGCTCTGTGCATCAGGTTGATGGCAAACTCTTTGAACGCGATAACACACTCACACGTGAACAAGGGGAGGCAACATGGCGACGTTATCTACAACTCCTGCGCGAGGCAGTACAAAGTGGCTTCTTTAGCCTGGTTAGCCATCCCGTCCGTATGCGCTATAGAAATCCGTACCTTCCACCACACCTCGATGACGAATATGAGCAACTTGCAGCACTTGCAACACAAAAGAATGTTGCGCTAGAAATAAATGGGTTTGATACACTCTTCTACCCTGATATGGTCCGCCACCTCGCAAAGGCGTGTGCACTGCACAACACGCCAATTAGTGTTGGCTCCGACGCACATAACCCCAAACAGGTTGCACAGGCGCACCCACAAACGCTAGATATACTACGTGAAGTCGGCATCTCTCAAGTGAGAATATGGAAGCAACGAGTTCCTGAAGAGTATATAGTAGTGTAAAACACTACCTTCAATAATTACAGCTTATGGTACTGGTGATAACATCTCTGCTGGGACTTGTAATTTGTCCCAGCCAATCGCCTGTGGGGTACTAGCAGTGTGCGGAAGAGCTAGCGACGTACTTGTGCCCGTGTCCAAGTTGCTAAACCAGAACTGCTCATGTGTTACCTGACCACTCTTGCTATATATGCCCTTCGCCAAAAGTGTGTGTCCATATGGAGCAACAGCCACGTCGTCTGCCATTATAGTTGCAGCGCCTGGGGCAACATCTTGTATCAAGATAGTATCCTGTGCTGATTGCGTATCTCGTTGCATAACTTGATATTTCCCATTTGCATTTCCCAATATTAACGGCGAACCGTCTGCTGCATACCCTATCACGTTCCCTCCATTGGAACGAAAGATAGAAGGATTTGTGCCGTGACTACTCACGGTGTACAGGATGTTCGCATTCTGATCAAGACAGTTGTAATACACCATTGCTCCATCTGGACTTAGCCAGAAATGAGTGCCACGTGTGCAAGGTGTAATTTGTTGCGAATTTCCTTGTGCGATATTGATGCGATTAAGAGTGCCTTGTGTGGCATATGCCTGTCCTGTATCACCTTTTACAAAGTACAAATAGCCATCATCGCGGTAGTTCAGCAACGCTACCGAAGGGAGTGTTGGGAAAAGTAGTTTTGTAGTATGGCTTTGCACATCTACCGACAGAATTCCTTTTGCGGTACTAATAAAGAGTGAGCGATCATCAGTGCTCCAAATAGCAGAACGACTCTTATCGAGCGTCGTAAATATAGCTTGTTTTGTGGCTTGCGGATAAATATAGTAGGATGTTTTGAAACCATCATAGACAGAATAAAGCACCTTGTGTCCATCATGTGAAACACCATCCACTATCGTATCTGTATTCTGTAGTGATACTAATACTGTTAACCTTGCAGCAACAGGATCATAGTTGGCGATGATTGTCGTGCCATTTATCTTATATGTGATAATTACAGCAGACCACGTGGTAGTTGTACCAGGAATGGACGAGGGATATTTCGTCATCATAAATTCAGGAGAACTACCACTCGATGCGGCACCACTACTCATAGTACCTGAATGGTGCGGCAAGATAAAGCTCAAAATGCCAAAAGAAGCTATTAGTGCAGCAGCTACAGCAGTGAGGGCTAACGCATTATAGAGCATCCGTCTTGTTCGCTTCGGTCGTGGCGTCTCAATCTCTCGAACCTGCGGAAATGAGACAGGAGGTGGAGTGCTATGTGTATCATGACCAGCATCAGCCGCTACTTTTTGCGTTTTTTGCTGCTCTCGCCGGATAGCCGCTATGATGGTCGCGGTGGTCGAGGGAACCTTCTGCTCACCTTCATCAAGAATGGCACGCAAGGCTTGACGCTGAGGAAGACCATCGCCTGTCTTTGAGTCCTGAACATCGTCCTTCATTTGCATCCTTCCTGATTGAGTCCAGCATAAATACGTTGGAACGACTGGCGAGCACGCGCCAATCTGCTTCGTACCGCAGAGAGTGTGTCTTGCATTGTTTCCGCAATCTCATTATACGAGAAACCTTCAGCATCTAAAAGAAGACACATCGCCGAGGCTGTTGGAAGTTGAGCAAGGACACGCTGTACAAGGTCACGTTCTACAATGCTTTCTTCAAAATGTACATCGCTCACCATAAAGTCTTGGTTTGCCTCATCAAAGTCTTCGTCGCCACCTCCTGGTGGTGTCGAAATTGGAAGTACAGTCACATGCTTACGCCGCCGCCACTCGCTACGAACTTGATTGAGCGCGATCCGATAGAGCCAGGGGGCAAAATGTAAGGTGTGCCCATCCATACGAGGCAACGCCTTATATGCCGCGAGAAATGTCTCCTGGCAGAGGTCTTGCGTGAGTTGCACATCCTGCGTCAACCCATAGAGCATACGCCTGACGCGCGGTTCATAGTGCATTACTAGTTTCTCAAATGCCTCTATCGATCCCTGAGAGGCTTCAAGAGTCAATTGAGAGTCGTCTTCCACTGCGTTCATATGATCCCATCGTTATCCAGCAGCATGCTAGATGTAGGTCTCGTACTAGTATCAATGCTCAAAGTAGACGTTTTGTCTCGCTCAGGAAGGGGAAAAGCGAAGAATAGTATGAAAGACAAAAACGTTCCCTTCATAAGTATGAAGGGAAATCCATAAAAATACAGTGAAATAGTTCACATTTTGCGGATACAAATCAAAGAAGTATATGCTGCTTCAGACAGTATTGGATATCTCAAGCAAATTACCATCAGGATCACGAAAGTAGAGAGATATAAGAGACTTCGTGGCCCCAGTTCGCTTCACTGGACCAAGAAGCAAAGAAACATTGCATGATTGAAGATGTGCGAGAACATCTTCAAGCGGCGTTGATGTCAGAAAGCAGAGATCAGCGGAGCCAGGAGTTGGACGTTGAGCCTTTGGATCGAATTCTTTCCCCTGCTGATGGAGGTTCATTTTCTGATCCCCGAATTGAAGCGCCTTTCGTCCCTCAGCAAAAGTGATCACTTGCATACCTAAGACATGGGCATAGAACTCACATGTAGTCTGGATGTCTTGCACAGTAAGGACAAGATGATCTAAACTATCAATCTGCATAGCTACCTCCTATTCTTTTCATTGTACTATTTTTGATTAGCAAGAGTGTGCATAAGCCATTTTATACTAAGGACACATTAGCTTCTCACCTCGATAACGAAAATACCATAAGTTCTTCATCCAAATAACGTCCATCCAGTTTCAAAGCGTGAGGTTCGGTGCCATAGACACGAAACCCTAGAGCTAAGTAGAGATGACGAGCGGCTACATTCGTAGTGACAACACCAAGATGAATTTGTTCCAAACCTGAAATAGTTGTACTTTTTTGTAATAGGTTTTGCATAAGCAGTTTACCAATGCCTTGACCGCGTACTTCAGGTGCAACGTACATGCCCCAAACCAAAGCCTTATGGTGCTTCTTGCGTCCGCGCTCACGCAGAAGACCGACGTTTCCAACGAGTTGACCTTCTTGATTAAAAGCACCTAACACAAATCGCTCTGGAACATCTGTGTCGTGACGTATTCGCTCTGCGATAGAGGAAAGTGACTCACGCTTAAATTCTTCGTAAGAACCTCCAAATGAGTTTGGTGCCTCTTGCAGAGCACGTAAACGAAGGGCTTGAAAGAGGACTGTCTCTTGCTCGGTAAGGATACGAATGTTTACCATGATAATCCCCTTTCTTGACTTTAAGAACACTACTCTGCTACCTTACGTAAGGCTGCGGAACGCACTGCATCATACGCCTTCTCAAGCACCATTGTTACGTTTTTACCTTCAACCATAAATGGAGCATCACCTAGCCTTTTGAGAAGTGCATTATCAACGTCCGGCAACCCTGGCGTGACGACAAACGTATCTAACGCATCTCCTGCAAGCCAGAAAGTATGGATCATGTCTTCAAGACGTACTGTCGCCTCTTCTTGCTGCGCGTCTTCACGCTTCTCACTTCTGCCAGTACTAGCCTTATCATCCTGGCTTTTTGCGTCGAGCGTTGAGACGCGCTTTTCTCGTAAGGCGACGATGATCGCGTCTTTGTCGCGTCCACGTAGTTTGAAGAGCAAAAAGGGGTCTTCGTCGAAGCGTTCGGCGAGGATATAGTAAACGGCGGCTATGTGTTTGCATGGATTCGCCCAGTCAGGACAAGAGCAACTTGTCTGTAAGTCTTCCTCTAGTTCAGGAAAAAGTGATACATTGACACTATCAAAGGCTTCTTCGATATTCTTGGGCATCTCACCTGCAAGCAGTTTCGCGGCAAAAAGAGCTTGGGAAGCCATCGCAGTTGTAACCTCTTGCCAATCGCGTTTCGAGAGTGGGTGCAAACGTATCTTAATGTCATATGGCTTTTGCATCGACCCTTGCACTTTTGCCTTGACCAGTCCAGGCTCGATCTCAATTGAAAGCACTTGCCCCTGACGAGCATAGGAACGTCCACGCGTGAGTCGTGTTCCCATGCCAAGCGACTCTAGTGCTTGCACCCAACGCTTCGACCACCATGTTTCGCCAATTGCACCACGCTCACTTTTCGCCTTGATACCACCCTCAGTTTTACGTGGCCTATTCTCTGAATAGTAATCCCATTCAAAGTCGTCATAGCCTCCACGCCATCGTCTGCCCATACTGCTACTCTCCTACTGCCTCACGGCTCAATGCAAACAGTTCCTTGAGTTGAGAGGTTGACATCTCGGTCAACCAATTTTCGCCATTACCGACGATACTTTCGGCAAGCTCTTTTTTCTGCTCAATCATCTGGTCGATCCGTTCTTCCAATGTGCCTACACACACAAATTTATGCACTTGCACGTTCTTTTTTTGCCCAATACGAAATGCTCTATCGGTAGCTTGATTTTCTACCGCAGGATTCCACCAGCGATCAAAATGGAAGACGTGATTTGCAGCTGTCAGGTTCAAGCCAACGCCGCCAGCTTTGAGCGATAGAATAAACAATGGTGAGCCACGCCGCTCCTCCTGAAAACGCTGAACCATCATGTCACGTTGTTTCTTCTGCGTCCCACCATGCAGAAACAGAACTTCACGGCCCAAACGCTCCTGCAGTTCTGTACGTAACAGTCCACCCATCTCGGCAAACTGCGTGAATATCAATGCCTTATCGCCAATCGCCAAAACCTCTTCCAGCATCTCCTCCAGCCGATTCAGCTTGCCCGAACGAAGCTCTAAGCGACTTCCATCGCCCATAAAATGCGCGGGATGATTGCATACCTGCTTTAATTTTGTGAGCGTAGCTAACACCAGCCCCTTACGCTCAATCCCATCTGCCTCTTCGATGCGTTCAAGCATCTCTTTGACCACGGCCTCGTACAGTGATGCCTGTTCTTGAGTCAGGTTACAAAAGACCTTCATCTCCATTTTATCAGGCAAATCTTGAATAATCTCTTTATCCGTCTTCAAACGTCGTAGAATAAAGGGTTGCGTTAGTCGTTTCAATGCATCCGCGCGTTCGGCATTGTGATAGCGTTCGATAGGCATGGCAAAATTCTTGTGAAACTCCGTACCAGAGCCGAGATAGCCTGGATTCAGAAATTCCATGATTGACCAGAGTTCGGATAAGCGGTTCTCGACTGGCGTTCCCGTTAAAGCAATCTTATAGTTCGCGTCCAGCTTTTTGATTGCCTGAGTCTGTTTCGCCGACTCGTTTTTGATATTCTGTGCCTCGTCGATCACCACCTGCTCCCACGTAATCGGTGCAAGATGCTCTTTGTCACGTAACGCAAGTGAGTACGTCGTAACCACCACATCATGCTTCTTGACCTCATCGACAAATGCCTGCCCTGATAATCGCTCCATGCCATGATGCACCATAACCTTGAGCGAAGGCGCAAACTTTTGTAGTTCGCGTTGCCAGTTACCTACAATAGACATAGGACAAATGAGAAGCGTGGGTAACACTGAATTTTTTTGTAGCTTTTCACGATCATAAAGCAGAAGTGCTATAAGCTCAACCGTTTTGCCCATGCCCATATCATCTGCTAAACAAGCACCTAACCCGAATTGCTTGAGAAAAGCTAACCATGAGACACCCTTTAGCTGATAAGGACGTAATGTTCCTTGTAGTGTTTGTGGTACCTCAATAGCATCAAGGTTGACATTTTGTTTCAGCCCATCGAGCAAATCGTTGACCCAACCCTCGCCTTCGACCTCCGCGACTTGTAACCCTGTTTCGGACATCCCTTGACCGAGGCCAAGGCCGAGTGCCTCGCCTAGTTTCATTTCGCCACGTTTGCGTTTCTTTTGGAAGAAACTGATTGCCGCCTCGATCTCTTCTGGTCGTAGCTCTACCCATTGCCCACGCACCTGCACAAGTGGTGTCTTTAGATTGACAAGACGTGCAAACTCTTCTTCAGTCAGTTCCGACTCGCCAACTGCAGCATTCCAATCATAGGTAACAATGCTATCTAGTCCAACAAGTCCTAATGAAACAGCTGAACCAGACTTAGGCTTGAGCTTCAATTTGACTTTTAGACGTGTCGAACTCTTTGACCACCATGGCGGCACAAGCACACCAAAGCCACTCTGCTCTAGTAGTGAAGCAGACTGACGCAAAAACGCATATGCTCCTTCAGTATTCAAAGCCAACTCGCGTGGATGCGCTGCTTGCAGGCTCTCTTCCAGAAGAGGAAACAAGCGCGATGCCCTGCCAAGGTCGGTCAGTAATCGTTCTTGTGGATTCTCGAATTTATGATTGAGAAAGGTGAGTGTATCAGAACGTTCCTGCCATACGTCATCTGCCGGAACCAACAAACTACGATCATCGTTCGCTTGTAGATGAAAACTGATATGCCACTCCTGCTCGTCGGTTTCGGGTGTATCCAAACGAAAACAGGTACGAAACGGCGCATTTTCTGAGGCAGGTCGAAGTGTCTCAAGCCATGCGGCAAGTGATTTGGCGAACTGTTGTAGCTCTCCCGGCGATCCTGTAAGCGTTGTATTTTCCGAAGAAAGGGCACGCAACCATTGTTCGGGTAAAGTCGCAGTTTTCCGACCAGCACGGCTCGAAACAAGAGCATTTGAAGGCACACTTTCACGCACAAATGCATCAATACTTCGATCAAGAAACTTCTGTACAATCTCGCGCAACAACGATACTTTCTTTTCCCCAGGCGGCATGAAAGACCAACACAGCGGCGTCATAGCTTGTGTCAAGACATGCAATCGTTCAGTGTCTTCTTGTGAAAGAAAAGCTTTCCATAGTGCCGAATAATGAAATGTTCGTCCCTGCTTTGTCTCTTGCAATGTAGGGATATAAGCTTGCTTTGTAATCAGCTCAAAAGCAAATGTTGCTACCGTCATCCAAAATCGTAAAGAACTGCTATACACAACGCCATATGGTGGATTTTCAGGTAAAGCAAGTAGCGCGTCAAGCGCGAGGCCCGACGTGAAGGTAAGCGTTTCAACATCCCACCATTTCAGACTTAGCACGCCTTCTAGCGGCTCATCAACAAGCAATTCAGGCGAATGTGCGGGTGCTTTCGATGTGGAGGGCAAGCGTAAAGATATTATACTAGGATTTGCTCGCTTGAGAAGTAGCGAACTGACAACTTCTCCTAGTGCCTCTTTTAGGTCAGCATGAGACAATGCAAATAGATGCTTTCGCGCTACAGCTTTCTCAACTTGGCTCTGTTTGGAAGAATAGGATGTATTATTGGTCGTCTCAGACGACTCAGCCCAAATGTGTAAGGTATCAGACACAAGGCTATCACAAATGGCATGTAGTACTATCAAAGTGTTTTCAGCCTCAAAATTTTTATTGTTGAACTTGCACTTCAACCTCTATTTTTTTCAGCTATTATAGCTTATGCAAGAATACTGCAAAAATACCTTCCCTCTCCTAATTCTGTAGCAGGTTAAGAAACATAATTTGGTTGCATAAAATCATAACCATGTCTTAACCAAAACACAACTCTTATACTTACTATTCCCTGTAATATGGAACCTACATGTTCAGAGTTCGCATGAGTAACAACTAATAGAACACGCATGTTTCATGTTGAAAAGAAGCTTACTCACTAACTCTATATTGGTTTATTTGCATGTAGCTCTTTCATAGAACATGATAAATGGAGCTACCATACTAGAAAGAGATAAAGCTTTATGCATTTCTCACCCCGCTCAAGGGCAAGTATCCTACTATCTTTTTTTACTGTGTGTCTTGTTATTTGTGTTTTGATCTTTGCCATCTTCTCTCATCAACCAACAGCAAGTCATGCGGCTAGTCTAACGCCCGCAAAACATGCCAAAGTAGTGCCCATCAAAACAATCAAATTTGGTGCGGCTGCTCCTACCGATGCCAATTGTATTGCGGCAGGTTTTGTCTGCTATAGTCCGCAACAAATGCGCACAGCTTATGGCATAACTTCTTTCATAAATGCAGGATATACTGGTAAAGGGCAAACCATTGTAATTATCGACTCCTTTGGAAGCCCAACCATCGCCAACGACTTACACACCTTTGATACTGGCTATGGTTTGCCTGATCCGCCATCATTCAAAGTTCTCTCACCGTTAGGCACTGTTCCCTTCGATCCAAATAACAGTGATATGGTTGGCTGGGCCGAAGAGACAAGCTTAGATGTCGAGTGGTCTCATGCGATAGCCCCTGGCGCGAATATTGTTTTATTAACTAGCCCGGTCTCAGAGACTGAGGGCGTGCAAGGTTTGCCACAGTTCTTGTCCTTGGAGCAATACGCGCTCTCCAATCACCTGGGCAAGATATTTTCGCAAAGCTGGGCAGCGACAGAAAACACACTGTTCACTCCAGTCGGAAAGCAAGTCATTGCCAACTTTGAAAACTTCTACCAGTATGCAGACTCGCAGGGTGTCACTGTTTTTTCCTCAACTGGTGATTCTGGCACCGCCAATCCCGATGTCAGTGGAAATATCTATCCTTTCCCCACCGTCAATTTTCCGGCCTCTTCCCCTTGGGTGACAGCGGTAGGTGGCACAACTCTCAATGCAGATGTCAATGGCAAGTACAAATCTGAGACTGTATGGAATAACAGTACAGGTGCTGGTGGTGGTGGCATCAGCCAATACTTCCAAGAGCCAAGCTATCAGAAGTACACCTTGCCCGCCTCTGATCAGAGTTTGCTCAAAGGTTATCGTGGCATTCCCGATATCTCCTATAATGCTGACCCAAATACTGGCGTTCCGGTCTACCTTGGTTTCTTGGGAGCAAGCGCGAACAGCTACTACATCTTTGGTGGCACAAGCGCGGGTTCTCCTCAATGGTCAGGCATCATCGCTGACGCCAACCAAGCGTTGGGACACTCTCTAGGTTTCCTCAATCCGATTCTCTACAAAATCGGACAGAGCAAAGCCGCACCATATCTCTACCACGATATCACTGTAGGAAATAACGGCGCAAATGGTATCCCTGGTTACAATGCGACTCCCGGTTGGGACCCTGCAACAGGCTGGGGCACACCTAATCTGTCGGTTCTCCACACTGTCTTTTCACTACTCGGCTAGCAAATACGAGTAAGAAGAGCGGTTCTCTGAAATCCCATGACTTCAGAGAACCGCTCTTCTTACTCGTATCTATAGTTATTGAGGTAGCTCAGCTAGTGAAGATTTGACTTCAATGTAGCGAGCAAGAATAAAGATGAGGTCAGAGAGTCGATTGAGGTAGCGCACAACCTCGACATTCGCAATAACACCGTCGTGTAGCAACTTTACCGCCATACGCTCTGCCCTGCGAATAATGGTACGTGCAAGATCAAGCGCGGCTCCGTCAAGCGTGTCACCAGGAATAATGAACTTGTTCGGAATATCCACCTCTTGCTTTAGCTGCTCCTCTACCTGCTCAAGATGCTGTACATGCTCAATCGTCATACGCAGGCCCATCTTCTCATAGTTTTCAGGTGTTGTCGCCAACTCGCCCATTAGTAAATAGAGTTCTTGTTGCACCCGATAAATGATGTCTTTGACTTGCTGATCTTGCGCCATTGCACGTGCCAAGCCTAACGCTGATGTTGCCTCATCAACCGTTCCAAATGTATCAGGTCGTGGATCGTATTTGGCAACACGCTCACTTCCAAGCAAACCTGTATAGCCTGTATCACCTTCACCCGTTGTCACTTTTGCCATAATATTCCTCTTCTATGTTACCCTATGTATTTATATGCACGACTCACACGTCGCCAATCAGTTTCGCGTCCGCGCACAGGTCGCTCTTCATTCGTCAATTGTAGCATCTCGGTTGCCAGGAAACGTCGTCGTAGATTTGAAAGGTCAATTTGCTCATCGGGTGGAAAGAATGCACGGTAGAGCAATGCAGCTTCAGCCAGCGTCAGTATACCATCCCCTTTTGCTGGTTCTCTCTCTTCATAACCGTTCTGTTTTGAGCCAGCTGTATAAGTATCTCGCGAATGCATTGTTGCCATATCTGCAAGGAAGCGTAGCACGATCTCCGGGTTACGCTGTATTTGTGAACGCAGGGTATGTAAAGCAGTTTGCACACCTGGAAAAACATCAGGGTCAATCATCCTTCGCCCTAGCTCAACTTCTGCAACTGGCACCCATCCAACGCGTAGACTTGGTATTTCATGCAGGTGCAACTGTGGGCGCAGTTCATCATAGTTTGCCCGTAACAGAACACTATGAATGAGCGAGATTGCCGCACCTTCTTCCGAACTACCCCACACTGAAACCTGTTGTTCTTGCCATCCTGCTTTCATCTGTACAAGCGGAGCATGAGCAGACTGGAGTAGTAAAGCATCAAGTGTTCGCTCTACTGCGTCCATCACGGACTCTGTGCCGAGTACCAGTCGCATCGGTGGTCCCCATGGTCCCTCACGTAGCAGTACCCATAACGACCAGTCACGGATAGCGAAAGTGGTCACGCTAGCAGTAACGATTAAGCGTTTAAGAGGTGCGACATCATGAGCAGGCGTTTGAGAAATCGAATGAGAGAAAGGTGTACTCATGGCTTGCACGTCTCCATTGACTATATAGTTAAATAGATGGTCACAATACTATTGATTGTACTCATTATCATAGCATAGTGCAAGTGAATATATCAACGAAACTTTCTCCCCAAAAAACAAACAGGCACCTTTTATCAGGTACCTGCTTATAATATTTATGAATACTCTATTAAAGAGATGCTCTAATGTCCGAATACGAGATGGAGACCGAGAGCAAAACCAGCAGAGAGAAGTAGTGCAACAATTTGAAGGACGCGATACCGTGCAGCAATAGCACGCTCATCAATGGTGATAGCTTTTGCACCACTTGAGCGGTGTTGGGCGGGTCGTTGATCTTGCATAATGATGTCCCCTTATGACCAATGTAGGAAAGTAGCTTTCTTTTAGTTACTCTTATTAGTATATACGAAATATAACACTTTTTGGTTGCGAATCCATACCAATTTTCGATAAATCTCAAAACTGGTATGAAACGCAACTGTATATCGATGATAGAGATACCTCTTTATACTCTGTACCGTTAATTCGGAGTCACCTTTTCAGCAAAATGGCATGCTGCGTAATGTTCACGACCTTCTTTTGCCTCAAAGACTGGATCGATCTCTCGACAAATTGACTGCGCCATTGGACAACGTGTATGGAAACGACAACCGGATGGGATATTGATGGGGCTGGGCAAATCACCCGAAAGAATAATACGTTGCCTCTTACGCTCCACCAATGGGTCAGGAATAGGTACGGCTGAGAGCAGTGCTTTTGTGTAGGGATGCTTAGGAGCAGCATACAATTCATCACGATCAGACAACTCTACGATTCTTCCTAGATACATGACAGCGATCCGGTCTGCGACGTGACGTACAACGCTCAAATCGTGTGAGACAAACAGGTATGTCAAGTTGAATTGCTCTTGTAAACGTTGCAACAAGTTCAATACCTGAGCGCGCACAGATACGTCCAATGCTGAAACTGGCTCGTCCGCGATCACAAACTCAGGATTGATTGAAATCGCGCGCGCAACGGCAATGCGTTGTCGTTGCCCGCCGCTAAATTCGTGTGGGTAACGGTCGATATATTCAGGACGCAAACCGACCACACGTAACAACTCTACCGTTTTATCACGCAATTCCTGAGTTGTTCCCATCTTATAAATCTGCATCGGTTCCGCAATAAGAGAGCCAATTGTAAAACGTGGATTGAGCGAAGCATATGGGTCCTGAAAAACCATCTGTGCCTGCCGTCGCACATGGCGTAATTGTTCGCCTTCTAGCTTCGCAAGGTCCTGCCCGTCAAAAAATATCGAGCCTTCCGTTGGTTTATAAAGACGTATGATAGTACGTCCAATCGTTGTCTTTCCTGATCCACTCTCTCCCACAAGGCCAAGCGTCTGTCCACGCTCGATGCTGAAACTAATGCCATCTACTGCGCGCACGTACCCCACAACGCGTTGGAAAACAATACCTTGTGTCAAAGGGAAATACATCTTCAGATCGCGTATGTCCAATAACGTCTGACTCGCTACTGCTGTATCTGCCATCTTTTTACTTCCTTACGATGAACGTAGTACTTCACTATTGGCGGCTTGCATGCTCTTCTCGCGTTGTGCCTCCACTCTAGCAAGGCGTCTGCGTTCGGCACGCTCTTGCTCTTTAGGATCGCTTATATCGGGCCAGCACGCCTTACGATGTGCTAGATTGCCACTAACAGGATCGAGCGGAGGCATCTCACGACACACACTATGCGAATAAAAACAACGCGGCATGAAGGGGCAACCAGTGGGAGGATTCAACAGGTCAGGCGGCGCGCCTTCGATTGTTCTTAACTCCTCATCACGCTTTTCGTCCAGACGTGGCACAGAACCAAGGAGACCAAGCGTATATGGATGCCGTGGGTTCGCAAATATCTCTTCAGTTGGTCCCTCTTCGACAACCTTACCCGCATACATGACGACTACGCGGTCAGCCATACCCGCGACAACTCCCAGGTCGTGTGTGATGAGCACAAGAGCAGTACCAAAATCTCGACAGACTCCGCTAATGAGTTCGAGAATTTGTGCCTGTACCGTTACATCAAGTGCGGTTGTTGGTTCATCAGCAATCAGCAGTTTAGGATTACACGCAAGGGCAATTGCGATCATGACACGTTGCCGCATGCCGCCGCTAAACTGATGCGGATAGGCATTGATACGGTTCGCCACATCAGGAATGCCAACCTGGTCAAGCAGGTTCATCGCCCGTTTGTGCGCCTGACCATCACTCAACTTCAAATGTATTTTCAGTCCCTCGGCGATCTGTTTCCCAACATTCATTGTTGGATTGAGACAAGTCATCGGGTCCTGGAAAATCATGCCGATCTGACCACCGCGTATATGACGCATAGCACTTTCTGGCAGTTCAAGCATGTCCTGGTCCTGAAACAGAATGCTCCCTCCAGCATATTCGCCGGGTGGTTGAGCGACAAGGCGCATAATTGAGAGCGCGGTAACACTCTTGCCACAACCACTCTCACCAACAATCGCAATCTTTTCTCCTGGTTTGACAGCAAAGGTGACGCCATCAACTGCGCGCACCCGACCACTCTTCACTTTGAAGTAGGTCTTGAGGTCTTGCACTTCGAGCAGATACTCTCCCAAAGTCGTTACTCCTTATAAAGCTATCTTTTCTCTTATTACCGTTCTGTCATATAGGGGTCAAGAGCGTCACGCAAGCCATCACCCACGAGGTTGATGCTCAGCACAGTGAAGAAGATGAGCAACGCCGGTGTAAACACGAGATATGGTGCGGTATCAAATAGATTTTGACCAGCATAAACCATATTGCCCCAACTTGAAGTCGGTGGATGCAGTCCGAAGCCAAAGAAACTCAAGACCGACTCAAGAATGATATTCGTTCCAATCAATAGAGTCGCGTTGACAATAATAGGGCCAGCTGCATTCGGCAAAATGTGGCGGAACATCAAGCGCAAATTGCCTGCTCCAATGGTACGAGCCGCGAGGACATACTCACGCTCCCTCATAGCTAAGAATTCGCCACGCACAAGACGCGCGGAAGAGGTCCAGCCAAAGATCGCAATCAAAAAGATTACACTCCTTGGCGAGCCATCACTGAACGAAGCGGAAAGGACAAAAAGCAGAAGATAGAGAGGTACTGATAACACAATATCAGTGAAACGCATAAGTAAGTTATCAACAATACCACCATAAAAGCCTGCGAACGCACCAATACTAACACCAAGTACAAGAGACACAAGCATCGATGCTAACCCAACAAACAACGATATTTGCCCACCTGACATGGCACGCGCGAACTGGTCTCGTCCCACATCGTCTGTACCGAATGGATACGTTGCATTTGGAGGTTGCAGGGCATCATTCACATGAAGAGCGTCAGGCAGATTATGTCTTGTGATAAGTGGACCAAGAAAGCAAAAGAGGACCAAAAGAATGAGGAATGCCGCTCCTACAATTGCCGCTCTATTGCGAACAAAACGATCAAAGATGATACGACCCTGACTCCGACGCTTTTGTACTAAAGCTGGAGTCAATTCCATAAACGGCTCATCATCCTCTACTGGTGTTGCGTTGACTTGCTGAGATATGTCCATGTCTGTCTCCTTCCTTTACGAGACACCAAGTTTATGAGTAGCGGATACGTGGATCCATAACAGCATAGAGAATGTCCGCGATCAAGTTGAACGAAACCACAAGAATAGCACTTAGAACGAGGATCGCTAAAAGAACGGGAAAGTCGCGGCTGTCAAGTGAGCCAAGAAAGAGCGATCCCATACCGGGCCATGCGTAAATACCTTCTGTTAACACTGCGCCACCTGCAACAGAACCAAAGTCGATAGCAACAACGGTAATGAGTGGAATAACAGCATTACGCAAAGCATGACCCAAGAGAATAGATGTTGTATTCACGCCCTTCGCACGTGCGGTACGAATGTAGTCTTGTTTCACAACATCAATCATACTGGAACGCATATAGCGACTCCAACCTGCGATAAAGAGGATCGAAAGCGTCAGCATTGGGAGAATGATATGCAGAAAGCCATCTAGGAACGTGTTGAATGCGTCAAATGTCATTCCAGATGTACTTGTTCCTGAAACTGGCAACCAGCGTAACTGCACCGCGAAAATATCTTGCAAGAAAATACCGAGCAGAAATGCAGGCATTGCAATGCCAAAATAAGAGATCGTTGTCAATACATAATCTGTGATTGTATTTTGACGAATCGCCGAAATGATACCGAGCAGAATCGCAAAGACTAATGCTAACGCAAATGCTAGCCCAAATAACTCTAGCGTAGCAGGGAAACGTTCTGACAGAATTTGTGATACTGGTTGATTTGTAGCAAACGAGAAGCCAAAATTACCGGTTATAATGTTCCCTAGCCACTTCAGATATTGAATGGGCAAAGAATCATCAAGGCCAAATCTGGCACGTAGCGCAGCGCGTCCCGCAGGAGAGAGATGAGGATTAAATATGACTTGTTCTGGACCACCAGGGAGAGCATGAATCAACAAAAACATGAAAACAGAAACGAGGAGCAATAACGGAATTGCCTGTAACAACCTTCTGATAACGTATCTTCCCATGCGTACCTCCAGTAGAAATGACTAAAAGGACGGGAAATGATGTAGACCGTAGTATAACATATTTTGTTGCTACATCAATACTATTTTCAGTACAATTCGCAAAATTCGTGTTCTTTTTACCACATCATTGCAGTAAAGAAAAGTGTCCTCGATGAGATCCTATGGGAAGTCATACAAAGACACTTTTCTACAACGACTTTGTTGTAACGAAAGGAGACCTATACCTCCTCGTTAGCTACTGGCTAGCACTTCCCACCTGAACACCACCACTTGTCTAGACCGATTGTCTCACTTGCACCTTCAGGTCCAGGACCATAGTTGTGCGCTGTGGTCTTGGCTATACCAAGGTCTGCTGGGCTGTAGAGAATCGCGAATGGGAAATCAGTGAGTTCAATCTGATGAATGGCATTGAATGCTTGCTGCCGTGCATTCGGATCGACGGTTTGCTGTTCCTGGGTGAGCAACTTATCCATCTGAGGATTACAGTAGAAGCTCCAGTTTTGTCCATTCGTACCCTGCTGACTACACGCCAGAATCGAGGCATCGTCGGAGTCATAGGTATACGAGTTTTCAAACTCGGCTATATCGTGTTTTCCGGTAGGCATAAACGTACCAAAGAAGGTACTGGATGGATAGTTCTGAATGTCGAGCTTGACACCAATAGCCTGAAGGTCAGACTGTATAATCAGTTCATCAGCTTCACGCCACGGTTTACCAGTTGTAGTTGCATAATGGAACTCTAGTTTCTGACCACCCTTTGTGCGGATACCGTCAGAACCCTTTACCCAACCATCCTGATCCAAAGCTGTATTCGCGGCAGCTGGATCAAACTTAGGACAAGGTGCATCTGCTTGGTAGCCGGGAATGAGAGACTTCCCATGATCAGTACATAAAGGAGTTGCTTGCCCTAAGCGCGCAGTTTTGATCAGCGCATCGTGGTCAATCGCCATCGCTATAGCCTTACGCACTGCAAGGTCTTTTCCAAGAATGGGGTTCTTGAAGTTGAAGATTGATACCTCGTAGTTTGAAGCATTAGGATTCACGGCGAGCTTGTAGTTCGTTAAACCCTTATACGAGTTCGTCTTACTTACATCCAGAAACCAGGACGAGGTAATAGAGCCAGCCTGAAGATTTTTGAAGATAGTGTTTTCACTTGCAACAGCATTAAACACGATCTTATCAAGGTACGGAAGTCCCTGAGAAGCAAGGTAGTAGTTGGGGTTACGCACAACAGTATAGTGATCGCCTGGTTTGCTCTCGCTCATCATGAAAGGACCACTGGCAACTTGCGGATTCAGGTTGTCAGCTGATTTCAGGATAGAAGCAGGATCGACACTTGCAAAATGATGTTTCGGCATAGGAGCACTCTTTCCATCTGTCCACAATGAGACAAATGGAGCGAAAGCCGTCTTCAAATGAAGGGTGATCGAGAGTTTATCTGCGGACACATCAGTTGATGTCACCAAATCATAGCCGAGCGTATTCGCGGCGCCAAACTTGGGATTGTTCCAAAGATTGATTGTGAATTGAACATCGTCCGCGTTATAGGGCTGGCCATCAGACCACTTCAAACCTGGCTTCATCTTGAAAATGTATGTTTTGAAGTCGGCACTAATATCTCCATTTTGGAGCGTAGGCACCTCTGTTGCGGCACCAGGAATGATTTTGCCGTTATAGTCACCGACGAACAATGGCAAATAAATTGATTGATCCACAAGAGCAGAAAACGTCTGTGAACTGCCATTCGGTATCAGCGAATCAGGCTCGTTCGGAATGTCGTCAACCCATGTACCACCCTTCACAGGAGTACTATTGTTGTTGTTCCCATTGTTAGTAGTCGGAGTGCCGGTGGCACCACAAGCACTCAGCACCAATAGAAACATGGTCAACAGGGAGAAGCCGATCATTGAGAACCGAGGCTTAGGCTTTTGAAACATCATGTCCTCCTCAAAAATAACTACAATCTCAAAAGACGAAAAGCGAGTCAGTTACGATAGGAGTGATACATACTCCTTCAAACAAATAGCGTTTTGCAGCACTCGATAGTTCGTAAAGAACGCGAACTCATCGTTGTTATATGAATACGCATTAAATTAGCAATATCTCACAGGCAATTGGGAAGAAACAATTCACTAGTTCAGAGGCAGCAACGAAAAATGCCTAGTGAAGAATTCTACAGAGCACTACATTCATTCGCGTTGGCTATGATATATCCTTGTCGTATATCATCAATATGTAGTATTGATGCATGAACTGTGTGTTGCTATACTCAAGGAAGCTAAATTAGCAGAGGAAAGATGCTAAATATATTTGGTGTCTGAAATAGAGCGTTGAACTGCAATTTATATATTTGTGGTTAGGGAATTTAGGGGGAGAGAAAATTTAGTGACTCAAGTGTATAATCAAGCCGATAGCCAAACTTCACTCGATCAGGTACGCTCAAAACTTACTCAAGTTTTTCGTTATGTGCAATCATTTAATCAACTACAAAATCCTATTCAGCAGAATATAGAAGCTCAATCATGGACAATGTGGTTCCATGATTTTCCCAATCATCCGTGCATACGTCTTGGCACAAGAGTGGACCAAGGAAATATTTCTTCTACAACACCTACGAAAGAAAGAGTAGAAAACGATAACGATTTCGTGTTAAAAGTCAAGCGACCTAAAATAGCACCCTGTCCAGAGCCACCAGAAGAAATTGCATCATTTCTTCAGAACAATTGGCAGCAACCTGATAAGGAGATAGTATCCGTTGAATTCCTTGAAGAAGCCGATATTGCTGGTAACACGAAACGCCAAAGGCTTTTTGACAATTGGATTATGCAACGAGCAACCTGGATAGAGCAAGAAAAACTCAACAGAGAGGTACTAGAAATTTATAAGCATCTTTATGATATGAGTGCGCGCCTCAAGCGCGAAGGAGACCGTATAGAGTTAGTAGTAGGAGATGGTATTATTTCATGGTATCCCAAAACTACATCTGGAATTCATCATCCTGTACTACTCGCTCGTTTAAATCTACACTTTGATCCCCAAGTTCCTGAATTTACGCTAACAGAGACGGAGCATATACCAGAGCTTTACACAGCCTTGTTTCAGACACTTTCCGAAGTCAGCGCGAAAGACATAGCACTGAGTCGCCAAGATTTCGAGCAAGGAGAGTGGCATCCTCTTGATGGAGATAGTACATCGAGTTTCTTGCAAAGATTAGTCAATCAACTTTCGTCAAAGGGCAGGTTTTCGGAGAAAGTTGTTTCGCAACAAGATAAAAGTATTCCACTCATCACACGTGATCCTGTCCTCTTCTTGCGAGAACGCACACTTGGTTTTAATACCGCTATAGAAGCCATCTTGGAAGCAATACAAACCAGTCCCTCATTGCCAGATTCCGTAAGAAGCCTTGTTATGAGCAATACAAGTATATATAAGCAAGAAAGTGATTCAGATGCCTCTATCTATTCTCCAAACGGAGAGGACGAACATATCCTGTTAAGCAAGATAGCCAATGCTGAACAACTAGAAATCGCACGTCATTTAGAAAGGCGTGGATCAGTTGTAGTACAGGGACCGCCAGGAACAGGTAAAACTCATACAATTGCTAATATCTTGGGCCATCTTCTTGCTGAAGGTAAAAGCGTACTTGTTACCAGCCACACGTCGAAGGCTTTAAAAGTGTTGCGCGAGAAAGTTGTAAAGCCACTGCAACCATTATGCGTAAGTGTGTTAGAAGATGATAATAGAAAGCAGTTGGAAAATGCAATTGATGCCATCATTGAACAACTCTCACGTGCCAATAGTAATCAGCTTGAAAGAGATTCCGCAACACTTACTCGTCAACGTCTTGCTATACTAAATCAACTACAGCAAGCTCGTACACAACTTAAAGAAGCTCGTAATAGCGAGTATGAACCTATCATCGTTGCAGGACAACGGTATACTCCGTCAGAAGCAGCACGCTTTGTTGCCAAGCATCAAGAAACACTAAATTGGATACCAGCACCGATCACACCAGGGGCACCCATCCCTTTGTCTTATGACGAACTACTTCATTTATATCAAACGAACGTAACAGTTCCCATGAAAGACGAGAAAGAGTTACTTCTCGGTCTTCCCAGCATAGAAACATTATTAGTTCCCGCAACCTTTGCGCAGTTGTCAGAAGAACGAAGCAGACTTCTCAAAGAGGATTTACTGTATCGTAAGAACATTTGGATACGAAGGAGTAAATTTATTTCCGCTGAAACGCTTGTGATTTTGCAACATCGTATCCTACAGGCTGGAGAAGTATTAGAAGACGTAAAACGCTGGCGTTTAGAAGCTATTATGGCGGGTCGAGAGGAAGGGTCGCACCGCAAAGCATGGGAAGAACTCATCGTAAAGATTGAGCATGTTTGTGCGCTCGCCTCTCAAAATTATGCTCGTTGCCTTGAATATAACCCCGTTATTCCAGACGAATATAGGAAAAACTCGTTGCAGAAACTCCTCACACTATCAGGGGAGCTTATAAAGCATCTCGAACAAGGTGGAAGAATTAATACAATTACACTTTTCCTACATAAAGATTGGAAAACATACATCGAGAAAACGCGTGTGAAAGGATACACCCCTGAAACTCTCGAACACTTTCAGGCACTTCATGGACAGATGGAATTGATCTTAGCAAGAGAAAATTTAGTAGATCGTTGGGAAAGGCAAATGGCAGTGCTAGATGGACCAAGTGCAGTAACACTTGGACTAGAGCCTGAACCCCTCTGTATGCCCTTTGTTTATCAACTTCGTCAATGCTTGGACTGGTATACAACTATATGGAAGCCGTTGAAAGATGATTTGATAGAATATGGGCTTTTATGGGAAAAACTTTTGATAGAAATGCCTACTGATATGACACAGTATAGTGACATCTTAGGGATACGTGAAATTGTGAGAACACAACTTTCTTCTATTATCAATGCAGAGTTTAATCGTCACTTATATGAAGTAAATGAAACAACCCTATCAGAATTTCGCAACACGTTACAAGCAATAATTAACAGCTCCACAAGAACAGAGGTTGTACAAAAGTTATGTGATGCAGTTACCTCGTATAATCCTCAAACCTATCAAGAAGCATATGCACGTCTTGCTGAGCTACACAACAATCACAAAGAACTTCGATATCGTTCAACATTCTTAGAAAAACTGGACCTCAATGCGCCTGAATGGGCAGTAGCTATTCGACGACGTGATGGTATTCATGGTAAACAAGAGCTTCCAAATAATCCAGAAGCAGCATGGCTTTGGCGACAACTTTCAGATGAGTTAGATAGACGTGCAAACCTCTCATTGAAAGACTTACAAGACCATATTACTCAACTAAGTAGCGCACTACGTAGCATCACCACAGAGCTAGTCGAAAAAAAGGCGTGGGTAGGCCGAGTGAGGCGCACAACAGAAGAGCAACGTCGTGCATTGCAAGAATGGAAAGAATTTACACGTAAAATCGGAAAAGGAACTGGAAAAAGGGCAGCGAGAATGCGTACGGAGGCCCGAAAACGCATGCCAATGTGCCAGGCAGCAGTCCCAGTCTGGATTATGCCATTAAATCGCGTTGTGCAAAACTTCGATCCACGTCACAACCATTTCGATGTTGTTATTATTGATGAAGCAAGTCAAGCAGACATTAAAGCGTTAGTTGCATTATATATGGGTCAACAAGTCATAGTGGTAGGAGATCACGAGCAGGTAACACCTCTTGCTATTGGACAGAAAGTCGAAGATATAGAGCGTCTCATTGATGAACACTTACAAGATATTCCTTCCGCAAAAATATACGACGGAAAACTTTCCATTTACGATTTAGCAAAAATTGCCTATGGAATGCCTATTTGCTTACAAGAACATTTTCGCTGTGTCTCGCCCATTATCCAATTCAGCAATAACTTGTCTTATCAAGGCAAGATAAAGCCCCTAAGGGATGATAGTGAGGTTCGGTATACTCCTCCAACAGTTGCGTATGCGGTAAAAGCTTCCCAATTAAAGGGTTATTGCAACGAAGAAGAGGCACAAACTATTGCATCGCTCCTTGTAGCTATGACAGAGCAATCAGTATATCGAGATGCGAGTTTCGGTGTCATCTCAATGGTTAAAGAGGAACAAGCGATTTACATCGATACGTTACTCCGCAAGTATCTGACAGAAACAGAATATACAAGACGAGAGATACTATGTGGGAGTCCAGCACAATTTCAAGGTGACGAACGCGACGTTATCCTTCTCTCCATGGTCGATATCGCAGACAGCAATGGTCCTCTCACTCTTCGCAGCGAAGACGGCTATGACTACATGTATAAAAAACGTTTTAATGTCGCAGCGAGTCGCGCCCGTGATCAAATGTGGGTAGTACACTCTTTAGACCCTAATACGAACTTAAAAGACGGTGACATTCGCAAGCGTCTCATCCTTCATGCTGAAAATCCTACAGCGTTTGCGGTAGAACTTGCAGAGCAAGAACACAAAGTGGAGTCTGAGTTTGAGAAACAGGTGCTTCGTATATTAATGCAGGCAGGCTACCGTGTGTTTCCTCAATGGCACGTTGGGGCGTACCGTATTGATCTTGTTGTTGAGGGTAACGGTAAACGTCTTGCTGTCGAGTGTGATGGAGACCGCTGGCATTCAATCGAGAAACTAGCAGAAGATATGGCTCGTCAAGCCATCTTAGAGCGTTTGGGCTGGCGTTTTGAGCGTATTCGTGGGAGCCAGTTTTTCCGAAACCCTAATAAAGCTATGGAGGCTGTTTTTGCTCGCCTTAGCGAACTCGAAATACTTCCTGAGGGTAACAGAATTATTACGAGTCCCTCAGTTCAAGATACCTCCCTGAAAGACAAGATCATACGTCGTGCGGTAGAAATTCGCCAAGGATGGGATATAGTAATTTAACTAA